>NZ_JAVFXA010000080.1:0-608 GCF_040981195.1 Kocuria oxytropis
CGTGATCTTCATGGCCTACTCGGGTCAGATGCGCTGGCGGACCTCGGCCGGTGAGGAGATGGCCGCCCAGCTCGGGGAGGGGTTCACCAAGGACATCACGTCCCATGCGTGGCGTACCGCCCTGGACCCGCACGGGCAGTGGATCCCGTCCGTGCTGCGCGCCGCCGATCAGCGGCTCACGCAGGTGCGGCGCACCGTCCCGGACGCCGGGGCGCTCGTGATCGCCACGGACCACCAGGACGCCAAGGCCTACGCCGAACAGTTGCACGCCATCACGGGGGAGCGGCCCACCGTGGTGCTCTCGGACGACAAGACCGCGTCCAACAAGATCGACGAGTTCTCCGAATCCGACAAGCGCTGGATGATCGCGGTGCGCATGGTCTCCGAGGGCGTGGACGTGCCCCGGTTGGCCGTGGGCGTGTACGCCACGTCCACCTCCACGCCGCTGTTCTTCGCCCAGGCGGTGGGTCGCTTCGTGCGCGCCCGCAAGCGCGGGGAGACCGCGTCCGTGTTCCTGCCCTCGGTGCCCACGCTCATGGCGCTCGCCAACTCCATGGAGGAGGAGCGGGACCACGCGTTGGACAAGCCCAAGAACATGCCAGGGGTCG
>NZ_JAVFXA010000081.1:0-607 GCF_040981195.1 Kocuria oxytropis
TGCTACGATTTATGATAATAAAATCTCTGGTGAAATCCATGTAGATGGTATTGAACTTTCTCCAGATAAGAAAACGTTTTATTTCTGCTTCCCATTGGGAGGTGGTTTATGGTCTGTACCAGTCGATGACTTGCTTAACCCAACATTGACTGCCCCTCAGCTTGATTCTAAAGTCAAGAAAGTAAGAGACTTGCCTGCAATTGGTGGTATCTTAACTTTGCCAGATGGTTCATTCTTGATTTCCAATGCAGAGATGTGTTCTATTGATTTGATACGTAATGATTCTATTACACCCTATATTAAACCATCTCGTATCCTGATGTGGCCTGACGCCCTCACACTTGAAGGTGAGTATGTTTACTTTGCTTGTTCTCAGTTGGATTTATCCCCTCTATTGAATCCCGGTGAAGAAGATAAAATGCATACCCCATTCAATGTATTCAGAATTAAGAAACCATTTACATTCTAATCCAATAAGGTAATCTATGGCTCAGCTGTATTTCTACTACTCCGCAATGAACGCTGGTAAATCCACGTCCCTTCTACAATCCTCCTTCAATTATAAAGAACGCGGCATGAAGACCGTGGTCTATACTGCTGAGTTAGA
>NZ_JAVFXA010000082.1:0-600 GCF_040981195.1 Kocuria oxytropis
CCGGGCAGCGCGAACACCGGGATGCAGTACGGAGGCAGCCCGCGCCGGCCCCGCCGCTCGTCGCGGACCGCCGCGGCCACCAGCCGGACGGTGGTCCGCAGGAGCGTCCCGAGCGGGATGTGCTCCTGCCGCCTCTTGGCCCGCAGCTCCTCGGCAGTGCTCCGGGAGCCCTTGCCGAACTCCGGCACCTGGGCGACCACGGCCCGGGTCCGCCGGTCCTCGGAGGCCAGCCGCAGGACGTGCCCGCCGGACAGCGAGCTGCCCCACAGCGCGGTGCGGGCCGGGTCGAGGCCGGGCAGGGAGCGGGCCAGGCGTACGGCCGCGCGCCAGTCCTCGAGCTGCTCCGCGGCGTCCACGATCTGCCGGGGTGCGCCGCCGCTGCGGCCGAACCGCCGGTAGTCGAAGGTCAGCACGGCCAGGCCGTGCTCCGCGAGGCCGGCGGCGTGCTCGGTCAGCTGGTCCTGGGTGCCGGTGAAGCCGTGGCCCATGACCACGCAGGGCGCCGCGGCGCCGGCCGGCGTCGGGCGGTACAGCGTGGCGGCGCACGGGACGCCGCCCGAGTCGAACGTGAGAGCCTCTGGCATCGTGTCCTCCACCGGC
>NZ_JAVFXA010000083.1:0-600 GCF_040981195.1 Kocuria oxytropis
TGGTCTTGTAGCTATTAGCGCCGATTTCTACCTGCTTATAATACCCCGGCAATAATAACCATTTTTCCAGATACGCGCCCAACAGGAGAATAGAGAGCGAATCTAAATCCGCTCCCAATACACCCTCATAAACAGTACGATTGCCATGATTATAAATAAGCATGTCGTTTAACTGTTCCGGCGTGACACCTTTAAAAATAAACAGGTCAGGCGCTAACACTTGCAGACGCGCAATAATGTTAGCAACAGGGGCATAGTCTTTTAACTTAATCCCACACATTATTCATCCTCCTGAGTTGGATTTTCCGGGTCAACAATAAGCGGTTCCGGTTCAACCTCTGTTTCGGGGTCGGTTTCGGAATCGGGGCTAAGGCCACGCTCCCCGTCGCCGTCGCCGTCTACGTCTAAGGTTTCATCGCTGGTTTGTTCGGCGTTATCTGCCCCTGTTTGTTCCTGCTCCTGATTTGCTTCTTCGCCGGAATCAGATTCCGGGTTGTTGTCTGGTTCAGGAGTTGTAGCAGTGGCGAGAGTTTCATCGTTATTTTCCGGGTTATTGTCAACGAGTTCTTTTTGTTTGTCTGCCCATACAGAGCCGAAATC
>NZ_JAVFXA010000012.1:0-136913 GCF_040981195.1 Kocuria oxytropis
CCTGAGACATCACAGTGTCCACGAACCGCCGAGACAGAAACGTCCACGAAGCGCCCAGACAGGACACCACGGGATCGCGTGGTCACTCGCCGGACGCGTGGTCACTCGCGGGGCGGGGCGGGCGGCGCGGGCGGGGCGGGCGGGGCGTGGTGGGGCGGGCGGGGCGCGGGCGGGCGCAGCACCGCTTCGGCGATCCGGTCGGCGTCCGCCAGCGTCCGGGCGCCCAGCTCCGCCGACGCACCGGCCTCCGCGGCGATCGCCACGCCCCACTGGACCGACGAGAGCTGCAGGCCGAGCACGAGCACGCCGGGCTCCACCCCGCCGTCGACGCGCACGGCCCGGTACGGCGGGCGGGTCACGTCCAGACCGGAGCCGGGCACGGTCGCCACCCCGTCCCGGGTGTCCATCGCCCGCACCCGCACCAGGCCCTCCCGGTGCATCGCGGACAGCAGCGGGGAGATGTTGCGCCGGACGTCGTTGGGCGGGGACATGGCCTCCACGAGGTGCTCGGCGCGGAAGGGCTCGTCCTTCACCCACGGGGAGCTCGCCACGAACCGGCCCTCCTCCTCGTCCACCACGAACTGGGGGTCCGGGCCCAGGAAGCGCACCACGCCGGCCCGGGCCAGCGCCGCCAGCTGCTGGGTCCGCAGCACCGGGGGCCCGGAGGCGAGGCCTTCCACGAACGGCTCGAAGGCCCGCCGCAGCTCGTCGGTCCAGGAGGCGTCGCCGATCCCGAGGTCCGCGAGCACGGCCTTGAGCACGGTGCGGGCGGCGTTGAGCGAGGCGACCGCCATCTGCAGCGGGTCGTCCTCCCCGGCCAGCGCACCGTGCACGTCCCGGTCCAGGTGGTGCACCACGGCCGCCGCGTACTCGTCGTGGGAGCCGAAGCTGAGCCCCTCGAAGGGGCGGGCGAGCCGGATGGCGTTGAGCTGCCGGCCCGGGACCACCGCGGACGCGATGAGCCGCTCCGCCCGGGACGTCCAGGGCCCCTCCGGGTGGTCGTCCCCGGTGCGCAGCACCGCGTCGAAGCGCGCCAGGAACTCCTGCGGGTCGGTCTCGAAGGCCTCGGGGGCGGTCCGCGCCAGGACGGTGTAGTAGTTCCACTGGGCGTCCTTGCGGATCAGCGGATAGAGGTCCGTGCCGAAGGACAGCGGCCCCTCCGTGCGCGCGGCGAGCGCCCGCACGGCGTCGAGGGTGAAGAACCGGGTCACGAGGGAGGACGCGTAGTAGCCCTCGAGCACGGCCTTGGAGCGGTACGGTGCGCCGCGCCGGGAGCCGGCCACGATCACGGGCTCCCGGCCGGACGGGTGGTAGACGTAGCGCTCGCCGTCCTGGGTGTAGATCCCGCCGCGGCCCTCGGTGACCTGGGCCAGCACGTCGCAGAAGTTCAGGCCCATGCCGCGCACCAGGACCGTGCGCCCGGCGGGCAGGTCCTCCCAGTGCACGTCGGCCGGCACGGCGGGCGGCCAGTAGGTCAGCCCGAGCTCGGCGGCGCCGTCCACGAGCTCTCGCTGGTCGGGGCGCAGGTCGGCGTCGAGGTGGCCCAGGGCGAGCACCACGGCGTCCGCGGGGAGGTTCTGCCCGCCGCTGATCTCCACGTCGTAGCGGTGCCGGGCGTGCTCGCGCACGTGCACGCCCACGGCCTCGGCCCGGTGCACGGCCAGCTGCACGGAGGCCGGGAGGGCGTCCCGGAGCGTGTGGAAGACCCAGGCGAGGTAGACGCCGTACATCCGCCGGGAGGGGTAGGACTGCGGGGTCATCCGGGTCAGGTGCGCGGCGTCGTCGGGGTCCACGGCGATGGCCCCCGCGACGGCGGCGAGCCGCCAGTGCTCGAAGCTCATGTTCCGCAGCGGCTCGAGCGGGTCCACGGGCAGCACGCCGTCGTCGGCGATCACCGTGGGGAAGACCGAGGGCGTGTTCATGAGGTACAGCGGGGACTGGTTCGTGCGCCACACGTGCCCGGGGCCGGGCGGGAAGGGGTCGACGACGTCGATGCGCACCCGGGCTCCCGAGGCCGCCGCGCGGGCCGCGAGCCGCTCGACCACCGACAGCCCGCGGGGGCCGGCCCCGATCACCGTGACCCGTCGTTCGCTGCCTGGTCCGCCCGTTGCCCTCATGCGCCCCAGGATATCGATCCGCGCGGCAGGCCCCCGGCGGGGCGGCGCCTACGATGGCGGTCATGACCGAGACCGCGCAGACCGCCGCCCGCCCGACCGCCGAGCAGCCGCACGACGAGCACCTCTGGCTCGAGGACATCACCGGGGACGCGGCCCTGGCGTGGGTCGCCGAGCAGAACGCCCGCACCCTGGCGGCGCTCGAGAGCCCGGGGCTGCGTCAGCTCGAGGCCGACGTGCTCGCGGTCATGGACTCGGCCGAGCGGATCCCCATGGTCGCCAAGCACGGGCCGCACTACTACAACTTCTGGCGCGACGCCCAGCACCCGCGCGGCGTCTTCCGCCGCACCACCTGGGAGTCCTGGCTGGGCGGGGACACGCAGTGGGAGGTCCTGCTCGACGTCGACGCGCTGGCCGCCGAGGAGGGCGTCGACTGGGTCTGGGGCGGGGCGCGGATGCTGCGCCCGCAGTACACCGGGGGCCGGCACCGGCGGGCGCTGCTGAGCCTCTCCCCCGACGGCGGCGACGCGAAGCGGGTGCGGGAGTTCGATCTCGACGAGCGCCGGTTCGTGCCGGACGGCTTCGACGTCCCCACGGCGAAGTCCAGCGTGACGTGGCTGGACGCGGACACCCTGCACGTGGGCACCGACGTGGGCCCCGGCTCGATGACCACGTCCTCCTACCCCCGCACGGTGCGTGTCCTGCGCCGCGGGCAGGACCTCGCCCAGGCGCGGCAGGTGTTCGAGGTGGCCGAGGACCACGTCCAGGCGGTGCTCGTGCGCGACCACACCCCGGGCTTCGTCCGGGACGTGGCCGTGGACGTCGTGGACTTCTTCGCCTCCCGCACCTACCTGGTGCGGGACGGGGAGCTCGTGCACGTCGACGTCCCGGACTCGGTGACCGTGGACCTGCACCGGCAGTGGCTCCTGCTGCGCCCGCAGGAGGAGCTCGAGCTGGACGGGACCGTGCACGCGGCCGGATCCCTGCTGGCGGCCGAGCTCGAGGCGTTCCTCGCCGGGGACCGCACCGTGACCGCGGTGTTCGTCCCGGACGCGAGCACCTCCCTGCAGTCCTGGTCCTGGACGGCCGGCCGGCTGCTCCTGAACCTGCTGCGGGACGTCTCCTCGGTGGTGCGGGTCGCCGAGCCGGGGCCGTGGACCTCCTCGGAGCTGCCCGGGGCGCCGGCGCTGTCCAGCGTGGACGCCTACGCCGTCGACGACGAGGACCCGGAGGCGGGCGACGACTACTGGCTCGTGGCCACGGGCTTCCTCACCCCCACCACGGTCTCCCGCGGCACCCTCGCCACCGCCGGCGGGACGGCGGCCCCGCCGGCGGTGGCGAGGACCGCCCCGGCGTTCTTCGACGCGTCGGGGCTGACGGTCGAGCAGCACTTCGCGGTCTCCGCGGACGGCACACGGGTGCCCTACTTCCAGGTGGGCCCCGCCGGCCTCCCCCTCGACGGGCGGAACCCGACGCTGCTCTCCGGCTACGGGGGGTTCGAGGTCTCCCGGACCCCCGCCTACTCCGGTGCGCTCGGCCGGTCCTGGCTGACCCGCACCGACGACGCCGGGCGGTCCGGGGTGTACGTCCTCGCCAACATCCGCGGCGGCGGGGAGTACGGTCCGGCCTGGCACCGCGCGGCGCTGCAGGGGAACCGGCACCGGGCGTACGAGGACTTCGCGGCCGTCGCGGCGGACCTGCAGGCCCGCGGGGTGTGCACCCGGGAGACGCTCGCGTGCTCGGGCGGCTCCAACGGCGGGCTGCTCGTGGGCAACATGCTCACCACGCATCCCGAGCTGTTCGGGGCGGTCTCCTGCGGGGTGCCCCTGCTGGACATGCGCCGCTACACGAAGCTCTCGGCGGGCTCCTCCTGGATCGCGGAGTACGGCGACCCCGACGACCCGGAGCAGTGGGAGTCCGTGCGCACGTTCTCGCCGTACCACCTGCTGGAGGAGGGGCGGGACTACCCGGCGGTCCTGTTCTGGACCGCCACGAGCGACGACCGCGTGGGTCCGGTCCAGGCGCGCAAGGCGGCGGCGCGGATGCTCGCCATGGGCTACGAGGACGTGTGGTTCTACGAGGCCACCGAGGGCGGGCACGCGGGCGCGGGCGACAACAGGCAGGCCGCCCGCCTGCACGCGCTCTCCCACGAGTTCCTGTGGGCGGCGCTGCACCGGGGCTGAGCCCCGGCGCCGGTCAGCGCTTCTCGCGCTCGGGGACGATCCAGCCCATGACGAGGGAGACGACCCCGATGATCAGGGTGGCGAGCACCGCCGTCCAGAGGAAGGAGTCGAGCTCGAGCCGCAGCGGTGTGAAGGAGCTGAGCCAGGAGGTCAGCCACAGCATCGCCGCGTTGACCACGATGGCGAACAGGCCCAGCGTGAGGCAGGTGATGGGCAGCGACAGGACGGTGAGCACGGGCCGCACGACCGCGTTCACGACCCCGAAGACCAGGCCGATGAACAGGTAGGCCAGCACCGAGGCCGTGGTCTCCCCGCCGACGGCCGAGACCACGGACGGGTCCGCCGCGATGGCCATGCCGGGGAGGATCCAGGCGGCCACCCAGATGGCGAGGGCGTTGACGAGGACGCGGAGCAGGAAGGACATGGCCCCATCCTCTCAGGCGCGGCGGCCTGCGGCGGCCCAGCCCACGACCGCGGCCGCGCCGCACAGCGCCAGCCCCAGCGTGAGGGCGATCCGTCCCGCGTCGACCGCGGGCCGCCAGATGACGCTGTCCCCCCGGACCACGTAGACGCCGGCCGGCTCGGCGTGCACGCCGTAGCCGACCCCCGAGCCGCTGCCCGAGCTGTCCTTCTCCTCGCCGGATCCCCCGCCACCGCCGCCCCAGCCCCGGACGCGGGCGACGGGGATCACCGTGGTGCCGTCCACCTGGTACGCCTCGCCGAAGACCCGGCGCACCGTGACGGCGTCGACCGCCTGTTCCAGGACGGAGCGGTCCGTGGTCCCGGCCCGCCAGGCGGGGGCGGGGCGGGGACCGGACGGTCCGGCGGACGAGGTCTCGGGACGGTCCTGTTCCGGCATGGTGCTCCCCCTGGGCTCGGGCGCCGGCGGCGCGATGGCCCCAGTCTAGGAAGGCCGGGGGCCGCGGTCACGGCACCGGCCGCAGATGACGGGCGGGGCGCGGAACGTCGAAGAGCCCCGGACCGCTGGTCCGGGGCTCTCCGATGTCCGGGGACATTGCTCGCGCGGAGACGGGGGGATTTGAACCCCCGGTCGGGTTTAACCCCGACCCTTCATTAGCAGTGAAGTCCATTCGGCCGCTCTGGCACGTCTCCTCCGTGGCCCACCCCAGGGGTGGACAACACAGGCCAGCTTAAGGGAGGACCGGGCACGGGGTCAAAGCCGGCGGCGCCCGTACCGCGCGGCGAGCGCGTCGCGGTAGATCCGGTCCAGGTCCGCGGCGATCCGCTCGGAGCCGTAGACGGAACGGATCTCGTCCGCCATGGCCCCGGGCGCGAGCAGGCCCGGGTCCGCGAGCAGCTCCAGCACGGCGCGGCCGAAGGCCTCGGGGGTGCGCTCGGCCACGAGGCGCCCGTTGCGGGGGTGCACGAAGTCCCGCTGCCCGCCGAGGGCGCCCATGACCACGGGCCGGCCCGCGGCGAGGGCCTCGGCGGCCGCCACGCAGAACGTCTCGGACCGGCTGGGCAGCAGGAACACGTCGGCGGCGGCCAGGCGCCGCTGCACCTCCTCCGCGCTCACGGTGCCCAGCAGCCGCACGCGCTCCGCGACCCCCCGCTCCCGGGCGCGGTCCCGGACGTCCTGCTCCAGGCCTCCGGAGCCGCACCAGGTGAGGCGCACGTCGTGGCCGGCGTCCCGCAGCCACGCCACGGTCTCGACCGCGAGCAGGGGGTCCTTGATCCCGCGCAGGGCGCCGACCGCGACGAGCTCGAGGGTGGGCCCGCGCGGCGGGTCCGTGACGTGCCCGGCGTGGTCGACCACGTTGCCGATCCGCTCGACCCGTCCGGCAGGGGCGAAGCGACGCAGCACGTCGCACATCATGGTGCTCACGCCGGTGACCCGGTCCGGGACGCGCAGGATCCGCCGGATCCCGGCGAGGCGCCGCCACACGGGTCCGTTCTGCTCCGGGGTGAGCACGCCGTTCCAGTGCTCCGTGTGCACCCACGGGCGGCGGCCGGCGAGGGGCAGGCAGACGAGCGCGGCCGAGAAGGGCATCGTGTGCAGGACATCGGCGCCGGCCAGGTGGCGGCGGAGCGCGGCGTAGGCCCGCAGCACCGTGCCCGGGTGCAGGGGGTGGAAGGGCAGGCGGAGCACGGGCACGCCGTCCCAGTGCTCCTGGACGGCCGGTCCCGTGCGCAGCAGCCGCACGTGCAGCACCCGGACCTCGTGCCGGCGGGCGGCCGCGCGCACGTGCCGGGGGACGAACGGCGTCTCCCCGGGCCGCTCCGCGGAGGGGTACCAGGTGCTGACGACGAGCACGCGCACGGCGCTCAGCCCCGACCCGCGCCGGGGCGGCCGGGGACCTCGCCGGACGCGGCCCGCGCGGCTGTGCGGGCCGGGACGCGCGCGGCGGTCCCGGCCCGCACGCCCGCGGGAGCGCCGGCCGGGACGCCCCCGGGGGTGCCGGACGGGACGCCCCCGGGGGTGCCGGGCGGGACGCCCCCGGGGGTGCCGGAGCGGACGCCGGACGGGCTGGGGGACGGGTGGCAGGCGGGGGCGGCGGTCATGCGCCCAGCCTAGCGGCGGGGCCGCCCCCGAGGAGGTCCGGGAGGGGCCCGGGCCCCGAGTAGACTCGGGCGCGATGACCAGCCCAGACCCCGGGTCGGCCGCCTGATGTCCCGGCTGCGCTCGATCCTCTTCCCGCCGCCCAACCACGCGAACACCGACAACCCCCTGGGGTCGGCCTTCGCGCTGACCGTGGTGGCCGTGTTCGTCCAGGGCCTCTCGCGCTTCGGCTACAGCGTGCTGGTGGGCAACCTGCTGGGCCAGGAGGCGCTCGCCGAGGTCAACCTCACGATCTCGCTGGCCCTGTTCCTGGTCCTGCTGTGGCCGCAGGCCTCGGGCACGGCCGCCTCGAAGTTCATCGCGATGGCCCGCGGCCGCCAGGACCGGGACGCGCAGGCGGCCACGGCGTCGTTCACCGCGGCCAGCGCGTCCGCCGGCATGGCGGTGCTCTCGGCCTCGGCGGTGCTCTACGCCGCGTTCGTGCTGGAGCTGTCCTGGGGCTACGCGGTCTCGGCGGGCCTGCTGATGCTCGCCCTGTCGGCCTACAACTTCGTGCGCGGGGTCCGCACGGGCAACAACCAGTTCGTCACGACGACGGCGTGGGACACCATCAGCTCGTTCCTCACCCTCACGCTGCTGCTGCTGGTGCTGCTCGCCGGCTGGCACTGGGCCCTGCTGCTGCCGCTGATCCTCGGCTACGCGGTCTACGCGCTCCCGTCCTGGCCCCGCCGCACCGGGGCGCGGCTCGACCCGGCGCACCGCCGGGAGATCCTCCTGTTCACCGCCTGGGGATCGGCCCACATCGTGGCCGCCTCCGGCCTGATGCAGCTGTCCCTGGTGCTCGGCGACGGCTTCGCCACGAAGGCCGAGGTCGGCCTCTACGCCGCGGCGGTGTCCCTCGCGACCCCCGCGAGCATGCTCTCCGGTGCCATGCTCACCGCGCTCTCCCCCAGCGTGGCCCGGATGTACGCCGCCGGGGACACCGCCGGGCTGGCCCGCCAGGTGGACACGATCCTGCGGACCATGGTCACGGTGTTCCTGCCGGTCTTCGGCGTGGGCGCCCTGTGGGCGGAGCCGGTCCTGCGCCTGGTCTACGCCGCGGAGCCCGAGTTCGCCGCCGCCGAGCCGCTGCTGGTCGTGCTGTTCCTGGCCGTCTCGGCGACCAGCTTCAACGCCGCGAACGCCCGGCTCAACGGCACCGAGCCCTGGGGCATCAAGCTCCTGGCCGCCGCCAACGGTCTGGGTCTCGTGCTGGGCGTCGTCACGATGCTCGTGCTGGGCCCGGAGCTGGGGATCATGGCCTCCGCGCTGGGCTACCTGGTGGGCTCGCTGCTCAGCTCGGTGCTGCCGCTGCTCGTGGTCTGGCGGCTGGACCGGATGCGGTGGGGCCCGGTCCTGCTGCGGATCACGGCCGGCTACGCGATGATCCTGCTCGCGCTGCGGCTGCTCGGCCCCGACGTCGGGGCGCTGCCGGCGCTCGGGGCGACCGCGGTGTTCCTCGCGGTCTGGGCGGGGCTCAGCGCCCGGGACCTCCGCCCCGTGGTGCGGGCCGTGGGTGGCCGGCTCCGGCGCTGAGCCCCGCTCAGCCGGTCGGGGGCTGCGACCGGCCGACGGCCTGCTGCCCGGACTGCGGATCGCGCTGCGCGTCGATCTGCTGCCCGATCGGCCGGTCGAGCTGCCGGTCGAACTGCTCCACGAACGCCGGGACCATCGTGACCACGTAGTCGCGGGGCATGTGGTTGTCGTCCATGTAGACCCAGCGGTTGCCGATCCGGGACGGGCACGTGCCGCCGGGGCAGATCCAGTCGCTCATGTCGATGCTGACGAAGTTCTCGTGCCGCGCCGTCAGCGCCTCGGCCGGGTTCTGCGGGGCGAGCTTCTGCGCCCGCGGCGGGTTGCAGCGCTCGGCGTCCGGGCCGTCCTGGTCGATGCAGGTGACCATGTTGAACGGGAACCGCGGGTTGTCCCGGATCCCGACCACCGTGACACCCTGCTCGCCGAGGTCCTCGAGGACCTGCCCGAAGCCGGGGGCGATCTGCTCGCCGGGGCCCTCGTCGGCGGTGACGGTGGAGGTGGTGAACACCACGTCGATGCCCTGCTCCTCGATGTACTGCTGCGTCAGCCGGATCAGCTCCTGGCACTCCGTGTTGTCGGTGGTCTCCACGGGCTGGTAGCGGCAGGCGCCGCGGACGATCGAGCGCAGGTTCCAGCCGCGGTCCTGGGCCACGGCCTCGACGGCGGGCAGCCACTGCTCGGCGTGGGAGTTGCCGATCACCATGGCCTCGACCTCGGCGTCCGGGTCGACCGGCAGGGTGGAGCAGGCCACCTTGTACCCCTCGAACCAGTCCTCCGTGGCGGCGTCGCAGGACTCGGGCAGCTCCGACCACTGCCCCTCGCGCACCAGCGGGTCGGGGATCGTGGGGACGTCCGGGTCCCGCTCCCACGAGAGGCTGCCGGTCAGCACCGCGGCCCCCGGGCTCTCGACGGCCGCCCGCTCCGCGGTCTCCTGCGCCTGGCGGTCCAGGACGACCCGCGCCCCGGCGGCCGGGACCAGCACGAGCGCCACGCACAGCACCACGAGACCGAGCTGGTGCAGGCCCGCGCGGGGTCCCTTGCGCGGCCGCAGGGGCCGCTCGACGAACCGCTGCACCAGCACGCCCAGGACGATGCTGCCCAGCAGGATGAGCAGCCCGTGCAGCAGCGTGGCCTTCGCCCGGTCCGTGACCACGAGGTAGGTCACGAGCACGGGCCAGTGCACCAGGTAGATCGCGTAGGACGCCTGGCCCAGCACGAGCAGGGGCCGGCGGCTGAGCAGGGCGTCGGCCCCGCGGGGGTCGCCGGTGTGCCCGGCGAGGATCACGAGGGCGGCGCCGGTCAGCGGCCACAGGGCCACCCAGCCGGGGAAGGAGCCCTGGACGTCCAGGACGAGCCCGCAGACCGCGATCGCCACCAGCCCGGTCCAGCCCAGGACGAGGCGCAGCGCCCCCGGCAGGGTGACGCCCCGCAGCACGGCCAGGGCCAGGAGGGACCCGAGGGCGAACTCCCACAGGCGCGCGCGGGTGTCGAAGTAGGCGAAGGCCTGTTCGTTGCGGGTCGCGACCACGGAGTACGCGAACGAGGCGAGGAAGACGGCGCCGAACACCCCGGCCGCCACCCGGGTGACGGAGCGCCCGGTGCGCCGGGCGAGCAGCCCGCACAGGGCCAGCAGCAGCGGCCAGAGCAGGAACACCTGGCCCTGCACGGACAGGGACCAGAAGTGCTGGAAGGGGCTGGCCTGGGAGGTGTCCGCGGCGTAGTAGTCCACGGCGTTGAAGGCGAGCACCCAGTTCTGCGAGTACAGGACCGTGGCCGCCGCCTCCTCGATGGCTGCGTACCAGCGGTCGGGCGGGTACAGCATCCGCACCATCACCAGGGTGCCCAGCACCGTGACGACGACGGGGGGCAGCAGCCGCGAGAACGTCCTGGCCCAGTACCGGCCCAGCTGCGGGCCGCTGCCGGACTCGATCCGGCGCACGAAGGACAGCGTCATGAGGAACGCGGAGATGAACAGGAAGACGTCCACCCCGCCCGAGACCCCGCCGATCCACACGTGGTACACGGCGACCAGCAGGACGGCCACGGTCCGCAGCCCCTGGACCTCGGGGCGGAAGCGGTGGGCGTGCTGAGCGGCGCCCGCCGGGGGCGCGGTGGGGCTCGCGACCCCGGGGGACGGGTCGGCGGGGAGGATTCGGCTCATGGAGGTCTCTCGTCGGGCGGGGGCGGACGACTGGCTGGGCCCCATTGTTCCACCGATCGGCGGCGACGCCCGGTCACACCAGCAGGGACGCGGCCATGAACCGCAGGGGGGCCTCCCGGTGCAGGACCCGGCGCGGGTCCCGCGGGAGCAGCGTGGCGGGGCGGCCGAAGCGGCGCCGCCGCGCGGACGCCCGGAGCACCTCGGCGGCGGTGGCCCCGGGCCGGACGGCCAGGTCGAGCAGGTCCCGGTCGGCCCGCGGGAGGACCTCGAGCGCCGGCCCGGCCACCGACTCCACCAGCCGCAGCACCGCCCGGCACGTCCCGGTGTCCCCGTCGGTCCACGCCCCGGCGGCCGCCCGGGCGTGCACGGCGCCGAACAGCTGGACCCGCAGCACCTTGACGGCGATCGCCGTGCGCTGCTCGGTGCTCAGCCCGGCGTACCAGGAGCCGGCGAGCAGGTCGGTGAACGCGGCGAGGTCCTCGGAGAGGGGCCGGGTCCCGGTGGTGATCCGCCCGTCGGCGTCGTCGTGCACCACGTAGTGCGCCCAGCGGGGCGCGAGGTCGATGCGCCCGCCCCCGAACCAGACCCGGGCGGTCAGGCCCAGGTCCTCCCCGGTGGCGTACTGGCCCTGGAAGCGCAGGCCGCGCTCGGCGAGCACCTCCCGGCGGAGCAGCCCCAGGCTGGTGGTGCGGTAGGCGAGCCGGTCCCGGACCGGGTCGAGGTCCGCCCGCCGCCGGGGCCGGGGCACGGGGGTGCGGAGCACGCCGCCGCCGCCGTGCAGCAGCCGCGGCAGCACCGCCGCGGAGCCGCGGCGCTCGGCCACGGCCGTCCAGGCCGCCAGCGCCCCGGGCGCGAGGGTGTCGTCGCTGTCCACGAAGGAGACGTAGCGGGCGCGGGAGCGCTCCAGGGCCAGGTTGCGGGGCGCGGCGGGATTGGCGGTGCCGTCGGAGCACTCCACCAGCTCGACCAGCGGGCGGTGCGCGGGCGCGAGGCGGTCGCGGATCGCCGCGGCCCCGACGTTGTGGCACACCACCGTGATGTGCACGCCGCCGGGCTCGCCGACCGGGAGACCGCCCGCCACCACGGAGCCCACGGCCCGGTCGACGGGCCGTGCGGTGGTGTGCACCGGGATGATGACGTCGACGAGCGGGGCGGGAGCAGGAGGCACGCAGGCCAGCGTACAAGACCGCGCCGGGCGGGCCGCCCCGGCGCGGTCCGCCGCTCAGCCCTGTGCGGCCAGGACGAACGGCAGCACGGGCCCGGAGCCGGCCCGGCGCAGCGCGCGGGCGGCCACGGCGAGGGTCCAGCGGCTGTCCACCAGGTCGTCCACGAGCAGGACCGGGCGCCCGCCGAGCCGGTCCAGCTGCTGCGCGAGCTCGGGGGACACCCGGAACTTCTCCCACAGGGCGGCGAGGCGGTACGCGCTGTTGCCGCCGTGCCCGCCGGACGGGAAGCCGTCCGGGACGTCGAGCTCCCCGAGGTAGGGCAGGTGCCCGACCTCGGCCATGCCCTCCGCCAGGGAGCGCACGAGCCGGGGGCGGGAGCGGGACGGGACGGAGACGACCGCGGCGGGACGGTCGGCCCAGCCCCACTCCGCGAGCACCTGCACGCACGCCCGGCCGAGGGCGGGGTCCACCGGCCCGTCGACCGGCGCGCCCTGCTCGTCCGTGCGGAACACCTCCCGCAGCCGGTTGCCCCAGCCGAGGTCCGTGAGCCGGGCGAGGGCGCGGCCCTCGGCGCAGCGCTCCTCCTCCGGGATGCGGCCCTTGACGTCGGCCCCGAGCCGCGGCATCCCGGTGGGCCACTGGGCGCGCGGCTCCACCACCACGCCCACGCGGGTCAGGGCGGCCCCGGCCGAGTCGGTGGCGGACTCGTCGACGGTCGTGGGGTACCAGGGCCCGGCGCACCCGTCGCAGCGCCCGCAGGGCTCGGCCGTGGGGTCGTCGAGCTGCCGGGCGAGGAACTCCATGCGGCACCCGGAGGTGCGCTCGTACTCGAGCATGGCCTCCTGCTCGGCCACCCGGGCCGCGGCGATGCGGCCGTAGCGCTCGGCGTCGTAGCGCCACGGCGTCCCCGTGCTCCGCCACCCGCCCTGCACGCGCTCCACCGCGCCCTCGACGGCGAGGACCTTCAGCAGCAGCTCGAGCGGGCTGCGCCGGACGTCCACCCGGGACTCCAGGACGGCCACGGACAGGGCGCCGCCCGCGGCCTCCAGCTCGCCCAGCACGGCGGAGGCCTTCTGCTCGGTGGGCATCGACGCGGTGGCGAAGTACTCCCAGATCCGGCGGTCCTCGGGACCCGGCAGCAGCAGCACGTCCGCGTTGTCGGTGGCGCGGCCCGCGCGGCCCACCTGCTGGTAGTAGGCCACGGGCGAGGACGGGGCGCCCAGGTGGACCACGAAGCCGAGGTCCGGCTTGTCGAAGCCCATGCCCAGCGCGGAGGTCGCCACGAGCGCCTTGACCCGGTTCTCCTTGAGGGCGGCCTCGAGCTCCTCGCGCTCGCCCTGGTCCGTGCGCCCGGTGTAGGCGCGCACGGGGATGCCGGCCCCGGCGAGCGCCTGGGCCGTGTCCTCGGCGGCCCCCACGGTGAGCGCGTAGATGATCCCGCTGCCGGGCAGGGACCCGACGTGCTCGAGCAGCCAGGCCAGCCGGGCCGTGGCCGAGGGCAGCTCCAGCACGCCGAGGCGCAGGGACGCCCGGGACAGCGGGCCGCGGAGGGTGAACACCTCCCCCGTGCTGCTGCCGCCGGGCCGCACGCCGAGCTGCTCCTCGACGTCGGCCACCACGCGCTCGTTTGCCGTGGCGGTGGTGGCGAGCACGGGGACCTGCTCGGGCAGCCGGGCGATCAGGTCGCGGATGCGCCGGTAGTCGGGGCGGAAGTCGTGGCCCCAGTCGGAGATGCAGTGGGCCTCGTCCACCACGAGCAGCCCGAGCCGGGCCACGAGCTGCGGCAGCTGCTGTTCGCGGAAGACCGGGTTGTTGAGCCGCTCGGGGGAGACCAGGAGGACGTCGAGCTCGTCGGCCTCCAGCTGCGCGGCGATCTGCCCCCACTCGGTGGCGTTGGCGGAGTTGATGGCCGCGGCCCGCACTCCGGCGCGGGCCGCGGCGGCGACCTGGTCCCGCATGAGGGCCAGCAGCGGGGAGACGATCAGGGTGGGGCCCCGGCCCCGGGCGCGCAGGAGCAGGGCGGAGAGGAAGTAGACGGCGGACTTGCCCCACCCGGTCCGCTGCACCACCAGGGCCCGCCGGCCGCGTCCCACGAGGGCCTCGACGGCCTCGAACTGTCCGGGGTGGAAGGCGGCGTCCGCCCGTCCGGTGAGCGCGCGCAGCAGGCCGAGCGCGTCCTCGCGCAGCGCCGGGTCCGCCGCGGTGCCGGGGGCGGCCGTGCCGGTGTCCACGGTGTCGGGGGCGGCGGTGCCGGGCGCTGCGGTGTGGGGGGCTGCGGTGTCGTGGGCCGGGGAGGTCGTCATGGGCACAGTCTTCCAGGGCCCCCCGACGCCGTGCGGCCGGCGGGCGCGGCGGGCGGTGCCCGGCCCCGGACAGAGCGATGCGCCCGCTGCCCGTCCGTCTGGCGGACGGCCCCCGCAGCGGGCGCATCGACCGGCCTGACGGCCGGCGGCGAGCAGAGACTCGCCTGGCGGGAGTACCGCCCCCCAGCGGTGCTCCCTGTCGGTTCACCCCCCGATGAACCGGTCGCACCGGCACCCCCCGATGCCTGCGTGCGTGCGGCCCATCCCCCGATGAACCGCTGTCGATCCGCCCCCCGGCGGATCGGTTGGTTCCGCCCCATCGGGTGAACCAATCGGCACCATCGTGGCAGGGTTTCCGCGGCCTGTCACGGGCCGGGAAGTCACATTCAGAATGGTGGACATCGCGGCTTATGCATCTATTTGCACTAGTCAAGACCGATGCCGGCGGCCTCTGGTCCCCCTGGAGCGGCGCGGTGCCCGGGCCGGCGTGGCACCAAGTGGGGACACCCGGGGTGCCGGGTGTCCCCCAGGGGGAGCCCGGTCCGCGGCATGCGTGACGTCACATTGCGAACGCCTCGGCCGCCGGCGCTCAGTCCCGCAGCCCAGGGAAGTCGGCCTCGGTGTACTCGACGCCGTACCCGCCGTCCGCGGCCACGGGGGCGGACCGGTCCGCGGCCTCCTCCCGCTCCCGCAGCACCACCCGGCGGATCTTGCCGGAGATCGTCTTGGGCAGGTCGGTGAACTCCACCCGGCGCACCCGCTGGTAGGGCGCGAGGTTCTCCCGGGCGAAGCGCAGGATCTCCCCCGCGAGCTCCCGGGTGGGCTCGGCGCCGGCGGCGAGCACCAGGTAGGCCTTCGGCACGGCGTGCCGGACCGGGTCCGGGGCCGGGACGACCGCGGCCTCGGCCACCGCGGGGTGCTCGATGAGCACCGACTCCAGCTCGAACGGGGAGATCCGGTAGTCGGAGGCCTTGAAGACGTCGTCGGTGCGCCCCACGTAGGTGTACACGCCGCGCTCGTCGCGGCGGGCGATGTCCCGGGTGTGGTACCAGCCGTCCTGGACCACCTCCGCGGTCCGCTCGGGCTCGTCGATGTAGCCCGCCATGATCCCGGGCGGGTCGTCGTCGACCTTCAGGCAGATCTCCCCCTCCTCGGCGGGCGCACCCGTCCGGGGGTCGAAGAGCTCGACGACGAAGCCCGGCAGGGGCCGCCCCATGGCGCCCGGCTCCACGGGCTGGCCCGGCGTGTTGGCGATCTGCAGCGTGGTCTCGGTCTGGCCGTAGCCGTCGCGGATCGTCACGCCCCAGGCCTCCTGCACGCGCCGGATGACCTCGGGGTTGAGCGGCTCCCCGGCGGAGACCACGGAGAGCGGCGGGTTCTGCACGCGGTGCAGGTCCGCCTGGATGAGCATCCGCCACACGGTGGGCGGGGCGCAGAAGCTCGTGACCCCGGCACGGCTCATCTGCTCCATGAGCCCCGGGGCGTCGAACCGGTGCTGGTTGTAGATGAAGACGGTGGCCTCCGCGATCCACGGGGCGAAGAAGTTGGACCACGAGTGCTTGCCCCACCCCGGCGAGGCGATGTTGAGGTGGACGTCCCCCGGGCGCAGCCCCATCCAGTAGACCGTGGACAGGTGCCCGAAGGAGTACGAGTAGTGGGTGTGCTCCACCAGCTTGGCCTGGGACGTGGTGCCGGAGGTGAAGTACAGCAGCAGGGGGTCGCGGGAGCGGGTGACGCCCTCCGGGACGAAGCCGGCGTCCGCGGCCGCGGCCTCGGCGTAGAGGTGCACGGCACGGCCGGGCAGCTGCGCCCGCACCGCCCCGGCCTCCTCGGCGGGGCCGACGACGACGAGCTCGTAGTCCCCCTCGACACCGGCGAACTTGGGCGCGTTGGCGGTGTCCGTGACGACCCACGAGACCTTGCCCCGCTGCACCCGGTCCTGCAGGTCCGCGGGCGGCATCATGACGGCGGTCGGGATCAGGGGCGCGCCCAGCTTCATGCCGGCGAGCTGGGTCTCCCACAGCTCGAGCCGGTTGCCGAGCATGAGCAGGACGCGGTCGCCGCGGCGCACCCCGAGACCCCGCAGCCAGGTCGCGGTGCGGTCCGAGGACCCGGAGAGATCCCGGAAGGTCCGGCGCAGCTCGGTGCCGTCCTCCCCCACGATCCACAGCGCGTCCCTGGCCCCGCGCTCCGGGTCCCGGGCCACGTGGTCGAACCAGTCCAGGGCGAAGTTGAAGTGCTCCATCCGCGGCCAGCGGAACTCCTCCCGCGCCCGGTCGTAGTCCTCCCGCAGCTCCAGGACACGGTCCCGGACCGCCTCGTACTGCTCGGAGACGCCGGGGGCGGCGTCGGACATCGGGCTCGTGGGGACCGGCTCGACCATCGGGGACCTCCGTCGTTGTCGCTGCGGGCCGGGCGCACTCGCCCGGCGGGCCGTCCCGAGCAGTCTAGTGCGGCGGGCCGCCCGGGACGGGGGCGGGCGGCACCGGGCGGGCTCTGGGAGGATGGGGACCGCACCCCGCCCCGGAAGGAGACCCGCCCCGTCATGCTGTCCCCGGCTACCGACGTCCCGGCCCGGGCCGGCGCCCGCGAGTGGGCCGGCCTCGTGGTCCTGATGCTGCCGGTGCTGCTGATCTCCGTGGACAACACGGTGCTCAACTTCGCGCTGCCCGAGATCTCCCGGGAGCTGCGGCCCACCGGGACGCAGCTGCTGTGGATCGTGGACGCCTATCCGCTGGTGCTCGCCGGGCTGCTCGTGCCCATGGGCGCCCTCGGGGACCGGGTGGGCCGCCGCCGGCTGCTGCTGGTGGGCAGCACGGGCTTCGCGGCCGTGTCCGCCCTCGCCGCCCTCGCCCCGACCGGAGAGGCGCTCGTCGCGGCGCGGGCGGTGCTGGGCCTGTTCGGGTCGATGCTCATGCCCGCCACCCTGTCCCTGCTGCGCAACATGTTCCCCGACGCCACGCAGCGGCGGGCGGCCGTCGCGGTGTGGGCCACGGGCTTCTCGGCGGGCGGGGTCCTGGGCCCGATCGTGGGCGGGGTCCTGCTCCAGCACTTCTGGTGGGGGGCCGTGTTCCTCCTGGCGGTCCCGGTGCTGCTGCCGCTGCTGGTCCTGGCGCCCGTGCTGGTCCCGGAGTCCCGCAACCCGGCGCCGGGCCCGGTGGACGTGCCCAGCGCCGCGCTGATCACGGTCGCCATGGTGGCGCTGGTCCACGGCATCAAGGACCTCGGCGCGCACGGTCCCTCCGCCGGGGTGCTGGCCGCCGCGGCCCTGGCCGCGGGGGCGGGGGTGCTGTTCGTGCGCCGTCAGCTGTCCAGCCCCGTGCCGATGCTGGACCTGCGGCTGTTCCGCCACGCCCCGTTCACCGGCGGGCTGCTCAACAACCTGGTGGCCTCCACCACCTTCATCGGCGTCCTGTTCTCCGTCTCCCAGCACCTGCAGCTCGTGCAGGGCATGCCGCCCCTGACGGCGGCCCTGGTCCTGCTGCCGGGCGCCGCCGTCACGATCGCCTCGGGGCTGCTGGTGGTGCGCGTGGTCGGCGTCGTGCCCCCGGCGGTCGTGCTCGGCGGCGGGCTGCTGGTCATGGCCTCGGGCTTCCTGGTCCTGCTGCTCGGCGACCTCTCCGGCGGGGGCGTGCTCGTGGTCGCCCTCGTGGTCATCGGCCTGGGCTCGGGCGCGGCCCAGACGATCGCCGGGGACCTCGTGCTCACCGAGGTGCCGCCCGAGCAGGCGGGCGCGGCCTCGGCGATCTCGGAGACCGCCTACGAGCTGGGCGCCGGTCTCGGCGTGGCCGTCCTCGGGACGGCCGTGACCGCGACCTACACCGGCCGCACCGCGCTGCCGCCGGGGCTGGACCCCGAGCAGGCCGCCACCGCGTCCGGGAGCCTCGGCGGCGCGCTCGAGGTCGCCGCCGGCCTCGGCCCGGACGCGTCCCGGGAGCTGCTGTCCTCGGCCGTCACCGCCTTCGAGGCGGGCGTGCACCTGTCCGCCGGGATCGGCGCCGCCCTGCTGGCCGGGACCGCCGTGGTCGTGGGGCTGCTGCTGCGCCGGGTCCCCCGGCTGCGGCGCCGGTAGCGGGCCCCGCTCAGTCGGCCGCGCGCGCCCTGACGTGCTGCTCCACCCGGGCCAGGTCCCGGGGGTGCGGTGCGCTGTCCCGGAACTGCTCGAGCAGCGCCTCCACGTGCTCCCGCGCCTGCCGCTGCACGGACGGGTGGATGCTCGCCGCCTCGATCCGTGCGGCGAGGTCCACGAGGGCGAGCAGGACGCTCACGTGCCCGGTGGCGTGCGGGCGGATCTGGTCGAACGGCATGTCCACGATCTCGTCGACCCCGACCACCCCGTAGCGGAGCCGGTGCACGCCGTCCACCACCACCGTGTTCCCCGGCAGCGGGCGGGAGACGGCCGGAACGATCCCGGAGGCGACCTGCTCGATGGCGTTGACCGCGGTGTAGGGGTCGTTGGTGCTCGGCGAGAGGGCGCGCACGGCCAGTTCCACCACCTGCTGCACCGCGTAGCGCACGTCCTGGTGGGCCGAGCGGGAGTCGCCCACCTGGACGCAGCGCCGCAGCCGGGCCTCCAGCTCCTCGGCCCGGTGCTCCGGCCACACCCGGACGAGCGGCTCCTCCGCCAGGACGTGGTCGCCCACGCGCGGCACGAGCTCGAGGACGACGTCCCCGGCCTCGGCGTGGTCCCGGAGCCGCTCGAAGTCCACGTCGGTGACGTAGCCCACGGCGTCCGCCCGGACCTCGCCGCCGCCGGTGCGGCCGCCGGCGGTCCGGACCACGTCCTCCGGCGGCTGCTCCGGGTGCCAGCGCTCGACCACGGCCAGCAGGCGCCGGCGCGCCCCGTGGACGAGGGTGTCGACCTGCACGGAGTCCGCGATGTGGTGGATGAAGTAGACGACCAGGGCCACGTCCGCGACCGCCATCAGCACCCCGAGGTTCACGGCCAGGTGCGGCACGAACGGCTGCGCGAGGTCGTCCGAGGCCGAGCGGATCGTGCGCAGCACCAGCAGGGTGTAGATGAAGGTGGAGACCAGCACGCCCAGCACCACCTGGTTGCCGCGGTCCGCCATGAAGTTGTGCACCAGCCGGGGTCCGTACGTGGAACTGGCCGTGGCGATGACCGAGATGGTGATGGAGAAGGCGGTCGCGGCCACGGCGAGCATCGACCCGCCGATCGCGGAGAGCATCGCCCGGGACCCGTCGATGCCGACGGCGTAGAGCCAGGCGATCCACGGGGAGTCCAGGCTCTCGGGGAGCCACCGGTCGACGGCCACGACGGACTGGGCCAGGACGACGGCGGTGAGCACGCACACGGCGGGCACGAACCAGAACCTGTCGAGCAGCCGGCGCCAGGACCCGGAGAGCTTTTCCATGGCCTCACCCTAATGGTCCAGGCCCCGCCCTACCCCGGATCACCGGGCCCGGGATCCTCCGGCCCCGGCCCGCGGGGCGGGTCCCCCCGCAGGAAGCGGACCACCCGGACGCCGATGACCGCTGCCCAGAGCAGCAGCAGCACGAACACGAACGCGCTGAACACCCCGTCCTCGGAGGACCACGTGAGGAGCTGACCCGCGAGCAGCAGCACCGCGGTCGCGGACAGGAGGACGAGGGCGGTGCGTTCCCTGCTTCGCTCGGACATGGCGGCTCCTGCCGGTCGGCGTGCTGGTCCCCGGATCCTCGCACACCCCGGGCCGGCGCCCACCCCCTCCGCCCAGCTCGAGGGCCCGCAGCGCACCCGGGCGGCCCGCCCGGCGGCTCGACGGGCCGCCCCGCGGCCCGGCAGGACAAAGGTGCAGGAGCCCGTGACGGACGTCTACACCTCGAACTCCGCGCGACACGCGCGCGCCGCGGGCGCGACCGAGCCCTCACATGCATAAACATGGAGATACCCCCCATCCTGGAAGGCACCCCCATGTACGAGAACACCGCTCTCGTCCCCCGCCCCCGCTGGGCCACCCGGCAGGAGATGACCGACCCCGAGACGGTCACCAACTCCCGGGAGCTGCCCGCGCGCTCCCTCGCCGGTCCGTCCCCGATCGCGCTCCTGGAGACCTGGGAGGTCATCAGCACGGCGGACGGCTCCTACGCCCATCCCGACGGCACGGTCCTCCACATCGGCCACGAGGCGTGGACCGTGGAGCAGGCCAGGGCACTGCGCGACCGCATCGGCGAGGCCCTCGCGCTGCTCGAGCAGTAGCGCCGGTCCCGCCATGACGGAGGACCCCGATCCCCGGTGCCTGCCGGGGGTCGAGGTCCTCGTGGTGCGTGGGCCCCGTGGGGCTCGAACCCACGACCCATGGATTAAAAGTCCACTGCTCTACCAACTGAGCTAGAGGCCCGTGCTCCGCCGGCGGGCGCGGCCGGTCCGGAGCGGGCACCACTCTACCGCACGGTCGCCGCCGCGATCCGGCGCCCCCCGCCGGGGCCGCCGCACCCCGGACCGACCCGGCCGCCCGGCGGCTAGAGTGATGGCCAGTCCCGTGCCACCCGCGCCGACCCGACCGGAGGACCGTCCGTGCCGCACCCGAGCACCGAGGAAGAAGGGCGCGCCGAGACGGGTCTGTTCGGCCCGTCCGCCGTCACCGAGTACCTCCAGCAGGTCGTGGAGCAGCTGCAGGACGTGCGCGACGGCGAGCCCAGTGCCTCGATCCCGGCGCTGGCGCGCGCCGACACCGAGCGCTTCGGCGTGGTCATCGCCACCGCGGACGGCCACGTGTACGAGGCCGGCAGCACGCGGGACGAGTTCAGCCTCCAGTCGATCTCCAAGGCGTTCACCTACGCCCTCGCCCTGTCCGACCTCGGTGCGGAGGCCGTGCACGCGAAGATCGACGTGGAGCCGAGCGGGGACGCCTACAACGAGATCTCCCTCCAGCCCGGCACCGGACGGCCCGCCAACCCGATGATCAACGCCGGGGCGATCGCCTCGACGTGGCTGGTCCCCGACAGCGACCGGGACCTGCGCCGGGACCGGATCCGCGAGGCCTACTCGCGGTGCGCGGGCCGTGAGCTCGCGATCAGCCCGGAGGTCCTCGCCCAGGAGCACGACGCCGGGGACCGCAACCGCGCCCTCGGCTATCTCCTGGCCTCCGCGGGGATCATCGAGGGCGACCCGGCGCAGGCCCTCGAGGACTACTTCGCCCAGTGCTCGGTGCTGATCACGTGCCGGGACCTCGCCCTCATGGGCGCCACCCTCGCCAACGGGGGCACGAACCCGCTGACCGGTGACGAGGTGTTCGACGTCGACACGGTCTCCCGGGTGCTCTCCGTGATGAGCTCCTGCGGGATGTACGACGACGCCGGCGAGTGGATGGTCCGGGTGGGCCTGCCCGCGAAGTCGGGGGTGGGCGGCGGCATCATCGCCGTCCTGCCCGGGGAGCTGGCGGTGGCCACGTTCTCCCCGCCCCTGGACCGGCACGGCAACAGCGTGCGCGGGGTGCTCGCCTGCGAGCGCCTGTCCCAGGACCTCGACCTGCACTTCACGCACACCGCCCGGGTGTCCCGCTCCACCGTGCGCGCCAGCTACCCGATCGACCAGTCCCCGTCCCTGGTGCGCCGCAACGCCGAGGCGGAGTCGGTGCTGGCCGAGCACGGCCGGGACGGGGTCGTCGTGGAGCTCCAGGGCGACCTGCTCTTCGCGGGCACCGAGACCGCGATCCGCACGATCCGCGACGTCGCCTACGACGCCCGGTACGTGGTGGTGGACGTCCGCCGGGTGGACGTGATCGCCGAGTACGCGATGCCGTTCCTGGCCAAGACCCGGGCCGAGCTGCAGGCCGCGGGCCGCACCGTGGTGGCCGTGGCCTCGGACCCGGGCTTCGCCGGCTCCTTCGGGGGCGGCCCCCCGCTGGAGGTCTTCCCCAGCCGCGCCGCGGCCATCAAGTGGGTCGAGGACGCCCTGCTCGAGGAGCACGGCGGGCCGGAGTGCACCCCTTCCCGGGTCCGGCCCGTGGAGTCGGAGCTGTTCTCCCGGCTGGACCCCGAGGACGCCCGCGCCCTCCGCGCGCTCACCGTGGAGCGGACCTGGACGGCCGGGGAGAACATCCTGCGCGCGGGGCAGAACTTCGCCGGCATCCACCTGCTCGTCAGCGGCAGCGTGTCGATGTCCCTGCGCACGCCGGTCGGCGAGCGCGTGGAGCTGCAGGTGCTCGGGCCGGGCATGAGCTTCGGGGAGCTGGCGCTGGGCACCGGGGACAAGCAGCACGTGACGCTCAGCGCCCTCACCGACGTCACCGCCCGCGTGCTGACCCCGCAGGCGCTCACGGAGCTCGAGCAGCAGGACCCGGCGCTGGGGCTGCGGCTGTGGAGGGCCCTGGCCCGCGACGGCTTCGAGCGGGCCGACCAGCAGTGGCGGGACGCGGCGGTGCACGCCGCCTCCAGCGACTGGTGAGCGCCCCGTGGCCCGGTGCGGGCCGCGGCCGTACGCTGGACGCATGAGCGAAGCGCCCCGCCACCACCGGCCGGTGAAGTTCTCCCCGGAGCAGTTCGACGCGCACGAGGGCGGCCCCGACCCGGCGCGCGTCTCGGAGGCGGCGCACCTCGCCGCCCACGCCCTGGTCTCCCGCGGGCGGGCCAGCGACGACCCCGAGATCAGCCGGCGGCTCATCGAGCTGACCGACGAGCAGGGGCTGGAGGGGATCGCCGAGATGTGGGCGGAGGCCCCGGCCGTCTCCCTACCGGGGGCCCTGTGGCGGCTCTACGCCCTGCGGGCGGGGGTCCGGAAGGACCCGGTGCGGATGGGCCGCTACTTCGCGGCGGGACGCGGCACCGCGCAGGTCTCGCACGTGGTGGCCGGCGTCGCGGAGCCGCCCGGGGCGGAGGAGATCACCTCGATGGCGGACGCGATCCTCTCCGGGGCGTTCAACGGGGAGTTCGACGTCGCCCTGGACCGGTTCGCCGCCTTCTGCCGCGTGATCGCCCTCGGCCGGATCCGGCTGACGGACACGGGGCAGATGCCGGTCGTGGACCCGGGCGCGGCACGGGCCCCGAGCACCGTGGCCCTCACCCAGCGCCTCGAACGGACCGCGGAGGAGCTCGAGGCCGCCGCGAACCAGTGGCGGCGCGGGCACCTCGACTGAGGCCCGCCGCGCCGGCGCTCCGCCCCGGCGCACGGCTCCCGCTCGCTGCTCCAGCGCGCGCCCCGGCTCCGGCGCACCGCCCCGGTCCGCGGGAGCGGGGGCCGGCGGGACTTGGCGTTCCGGACGCGTGGACTACCATGGAAGCCAGGTGCCGGGCCGCGGCAGCCCCGGGCTCCATCACATAGCCGCCACGAGCGGCCTTCCGCCGAGAGGCGCTCCCGGTCCGGCACCGCCCCCTCCCTCCCCCGCCGCGGCCGCCCTCCGGGCCGCCGGGCGGCCCCATGTACAGTGGGATCCGCCGTGCTCCGCGGCGCAGGTCCCGACGCCCAGGACGGTCAACACATGGCGCTTCGCATCTTCCCGGAGGACGAGCTGGTCCTGGACCTGCTGGCGGACATGTCGGGACAGGTGACGGAGAGCGTCCGGCTCCTGTCGGAGCTGCTGGGCTCCCCCGAGATCGACGTCGCGACCCTCGACGCGATCCGGGAGTGCGAGGCCCGGTCGACCGACCTGTACTTCTCCGTGATGACCACGGTGCGCTCCACGTTCGTGATCCCCATCCCCCGGCAGGACGTCTACATCCTCGGGCACTGGCTCAATCAGGCCGCGGAGGAGCTGCTGGCCGTCGGGGAGGCGCACGTCGCCTACGCCCTCACCCGGCCGCCCTCCTACGCCACGGACCAGCTCGCGGTGATCGAGCGGATGTCCGAGCTGACCACCCGGGCGATGCGCGATCTCGGCAGCCTCCAGGGGCTCGACGACTACTGGTACGAGATGCTGCGGCTGGGCAAGCAGGCGGAGCGCATCTACCAGCTGCACATGTCGCACCTGCTCGAGCACCACAAGGCGATCCCCGCCCTGCGGCGCGAGCGCGCCGTCCGGCGCTTCGTCGGGGCCGCCCGGGCGCTGGGGCGGGTCTCCACCGAGGTGGGCCGCATCGTCGTGGCGGAGTCCTGAGGTCGTGCTGACGGCCCTGACCGTCGTCGGGATCGCCCTGGGCCTGGCCTACGTCGTCGTCAACGGCTTCCACGACGCCCCCAACGCCCTCGCGCTGCCCGTGCGCTTCCGGGCGCTCACCCCGCGGGTGGGCCTGGTGTTCAGCGCGCTCGTCAACGTCGCCGGCGTGTGGGCCGCCGCGTTCCTGTTCTCGGACTGGATCATCTCGGGCGTGCCCGTGCCGCACGACGCGGTGGGCTCCGCGGCGATCGTGTGCTCCCTGCTGACCACGATCGGCTGGAACCTGCTCACCTGGTGGCGGGGCATGCCCAGCTCCTCGACCACGGCCCTGTCGGGCGCGCTGCTGGGTGCTCTCCTCGGGGCCCACGCCGTGGACCTCGTCGGCGCGAACCCGCTGACGGTCGCCGCCCTGTACCAGGTCCTCGTGCCCCTCCTGCTCGCGCCGCTGGCCGCGTACGCGGCGGCCTGGGTGCTCGTGGTCCCCCTGCTGCACCTGCTGCGGCACTCCGAGCCGGGCGCCACCATGTTCCGGTCCCGGCTGGTCCTCGCCATCGGCGCGGCCGCGGTCTCCTTCGGGCACGGCGTCCACCACGGCCGGCGGGCCGCGTGGATCCTCGCGACGCTGCTGCTGTGCGCGGGCGCCGCGGATCCCCTCGAGGGGTCCGCCCCGTGGCTGTTCCTGGTCGTCGCGGGCGGGCTGGCGGCGGGCACCCTGCTGGGAGCCTGGCGGATCGCCTACACCCTGTCCTCCCGGATGATCACGATCGACCCGTTCCGCGGCGCCGTGGCCCAGGGCGTGGCGGGATCCCTGCTGTTCCTGGGCGGCACCCTGATCCCCCTGCCGATGTCCACGTCCCAGACCACCGCCGCCGCGATCCTGGGGGCGGGGCGGCAGCAGCGCTTCCACACGGTCAACGTCCGGGTGGTGCAGCAGGTCCTGCTCACCTGGGTCCTCACCGTCCCGGCGTGCGGGGCGATCTCCGGCACGCTGCTGCTCGCCCTCTCACCGCTGCTGTAGGGCCTCGCGCAGCCGTCGGGCCCGGGGCACCGGCGACGACGGGCGCCGGCCGCCCCTGGGGGGGGTGGCCGGCGCCCGTCGTCGTCGGGGGCGGGGCGGATCAGCCGAAGCGGCCGGAGACGTAGTCCTCGGTCTGCTTCTCCGTGGGGTTGCTGAAGATCTCGGTGGTGGGACCGTACTCGATGAGCTTGCCCGGCTTGCCGGTGCCGGCGATGTTGAAGAAGGCGGTCCGGTCCGACACCCGGGAGGCCTGCTGCATGTTGTGGGTGACGATGACCACGGTGTACTCCTCCTTGAGCTCGCTGATCAGGTCCTCGATCGCCAGCGTGGAGATCGGGTCGAGCGCGGAGCAGGGCTCGTCCATGAGGATGACCTCGGGCTTCACCGCGATCGCCCGGGCGATGCACAGACGCTGCTGCTGGCCGCCCGAGAGCCCGGACCCCGGCTTGTCGAGGCGGTCCTTGACCTCGTTCCAGAGGTTCGCCCCGCGCAGGGAGCTCTCCACCAGGTCGTCGGCGTCGGAGCGGGAGATCCGCTTGCTGTTGAGCTTGACCCCCGCCAGCACGTTGTCGCGGATGGACATCGTGGGGAACGGGTTGGGCCGCTGGAAGACCATCCCGATCATCGAGCGCACCAGGACGGGGTCCACGCCGGGACCGTAGAGGTTCTCCCCGTCCAGGAGGACCTGGCCCTCGGCGCGGGCCCCGGGGATCACCTCGTGCATGCGGTTGAGGGTGCGCAGCAGGGTGGACTTGCCGCAGCCGGACGGGCCGATGAACGCGGTCACCGAGCGGGCGTCGATCCCCATGGCGACGTCCTCGACGGCCAGGAAGTCGCCGTAGTAGACATTGAGGTTCTCGACGTCGATTCGCTTGGACATGTGTGTTCCTTGCTTCTTTCTCGCAGAGGTCGTGCGGGCGGGTCGGGCGCTGCGCGCAGGCGCTCCGGTGGGAGCGCCGTGCGTCAGCGGCCGGCGGTCTTGGGGGCGAACGCCCGGGCGACGAGCCGGGCGATCAGGTTCAGCAGCATCACGATCAGGATCAGGATCAGCGCGGCCGCCCAGGCCCGCTGCTGCGAGGGGTCCGGGTTGGTGGGCGAGGTGGGCGTGAGGATCTGGTAGTAGATGAACGTCGGCAGCGTGGTCATCCAGCCGGAGAACGAGTTCCAGTTGATGGCCGTCGCGAAGCCCGCGGTGACCAGCAGCGGGGCCGTCTCCCCGATCACGCGGGCGATCGCCAGGGTCACCCCGGAGGCGATGCCGGAGATCGCGGTGGGGATGACCACCTTGAGGATGGTCCGCCACTTGCGCACGCCCAGGGCGTAGGCCGCCTCGCGCAGCTCGTTGGGGACGATCTTCAGCATCTCCTCGGTGTTCTTCACGACCGTGGGGATCATCAGCACGGTCAGCGCGACCGCAGCCACGAAGCCGAAGCGGGTGGACGGACCGAACAGGAGCCCGAAGAGCGCGGCCGCGAACAGGCCCGCCACGATGGAGGGGATGCCGGTCATGACGTCCACGAAGAACGTGATCGACTTCCCGAGCCAGCCGCCCTTCGAGTACTCCACGAGGTAGATCGCCGTGAGCAGGCCGATCGGCACGGACATGAGCGTGGCCCAGAAGGTGATGGACACGGTGCCCACGATCGCGTGGTACGCCCCGCCCAGCACGGGCCCGCCCTCCGCGACCGCGGTGTTGTCCGTGGCGCCCGTGACGCCGTTCATGGAGGTCAGCAGCAGGTTGGAGGTCAGCCCGGGCAGTCCGTTGGCGAGCACCGTCCAGATCACGGAGATCAGCGGGATCACCGCCAGGAGGAACGCCGCGTGGACCAGGTAGGTCATCAGCGAGTCGGCGCCCTTGCGCGGGCCCTCGACGGCGGTCACGGCGACCGGGGCCGCCACGAGGAACAGCACGACGGCGAGGACGGCCCAGAGGACCGTGGAGAACCCCAGCAGCGCGGCCAGGGCGGCGCCCACCACCACGGCGGCGAGGGCGATCACCGGGACGAGCCACGTCGGCTTCTGGTTGCGCGTCAGCGTGGGCCGGCGCCCCGCGGGGCCCGGGGACGCGTTCGACTGGCGGAGGGATGCGGTCGACATCAGTTGGCTCCCGAGAATTCCTTGTAGCGGGCGATGATGGCGCGGGCGATCATGTTCACGACCAGGGTGATCAGGAACAGGATGAGCCCGGCGGCGATGAGCTCGGACAGCCGCAGGCCGTAGGCCTCGGGGAAGTTGAGCGCGATCTCGGCCGCGATGGTCTGGTTGCCGGACTGCACGAGCGAGGCCGTCAGCGGGCCGCCCGAGAGCACGAGGGCCACGGCCATGGTCTCGCCGAGCGCCCGGCCGAGGGCGAGCATCACGGAGGAGATGATGCCGGGGCGCGCGAAGGGCAGCACGGTCATCCGGATCATCTCCCACCGGGTGGCGCCCAGTGCCAGGGCCGCCTCCTCGTGCAGCTTGGGCGTCTGGATGAAGATCTCCCGGGACATGGCCGTGATGATCGGCAGGATCATGATGGCCAGCACGATGCCGACCGTGAGCATGGTCTTGCCCGTCTGCGAGGCCGGGCCGGCGAACAGGGGGATGAAGCCGAGGTTCGCGGTGAGCCACGCGTAGAAGGGCACGAGCGCGGAGGCGAGCACCGTGGTGCCCCACGCGCCGTAGATCACGGACGGGATCGCGGCCAGCAGGTCGATCACGTAGCCCACGGGCTTGGCGATCCGCGCGGGGGCGTAGTGGGAGATGTAGAGGGCCACCAGCACCCCGATGGGGGTCGCGATCACCAGGGCGATGACGGCCGCGATCACGGTGCCGATGATCAGGGGCCAGATGTAGGACCAGAAGCCGGCGCCGCCGGTGATCTCCTCGGCGGGGGCCTGGAAGGTGGGCAGCGCCTCCAGGAAGAGGAACAGCGCGACCGCTGCCAGGGACGCGAGGATCAGGATGCCCGCGCCGAGGCTGAACCCCGCGAAGACGGAGTCACCCGCCCGGCCGCCGGACGCCGCGTCCTCGGCGAGCGCGGAGGGCTCCTGGGTGGTGAGGGTGGTGGACATGTCGTACGCCCCTTCGATGGCCTGGAACGAGCTGCGCCGGACGGGATCGGTCCCGGCGCCGGGATCCGGTGAGGCGGCTCACGTCGAGGACGCCACACACAGAAATGTCCCGTTCGGCGCGGGCGCGGGCGCGAGGGCCCGGCCCGCGCCGAACGGGAGCGGTGGAACGAAGATCAGCCGGCGACCGTGATCTGGTCGAGGGCCTCCTGCGCGGAGGTGCGCAGGCTCTCCGACATCGGGGCGGAGCCGGCCGCGTCGGCGGCCGTCTGCTGGCCCTCCTCGCTGATCACGTACTCGCCGAAGGCCTTGGCGAGATCGGCGGTCTCCTGCGAATCGTACTGCGAGCAGTACAGGTGGTAGGACACGAGGACGATCGGGTAGGAGCCGGAGGCGGTGGTGTCGCGGGCGAGGTCCATCGCCATGTCGTACTCGGCGCGCCCCTCGATGGGCGTGGAGTTCTCCACGGCGGTGGCCGCGGCCTCCGGCGAGTACTCGACGTACTCCTCGCCCACCCGCACGGCCACGGTGCCGAGGTCGCCCACGGCGGAGGCGTCGGCGTAGGTGATGGCGCCCTCGGTCGCGTTGGTGGACTGGACCACCCCGGCGGTGCCCTTGTTGTTCTCCGCGGCCCACTGGGACGGCCAGTTGCCGGAGACCTCCTCGGTCCACACCTCGGGGGCGGCCGCGGCCAGGTACTCCTGGAAGTTCTCGGTGGTGCCGGACTCGTCGTTGCGGTGCACCACGGTGATCCGGGTGTCGGGCAGCTCGGCGTCCGGGTTGAGCTCGGCGATCGCCGGGTCGTTCCAGGTCGTGATCTCGCCGGTGAAGACCTTGGCGAGGGTCTCCCCGTCCATGTTCACTGTCTCCACGCCGGGCAGGTTGAAGGCCACGGCGATCGGGGAGATGTAGGCCGGGATGTGGAAGCCGCCGTCGGGGCCGCAGACCTCCTGGGAGGCCGCGTACTCCTCCTCGTCGAGGTAGGCGTCGGTGCCGGCGAAGTCGGCGCCGCCGGCGGTGAAGGCCTCGCGCCCGGCACCGGAGCCGTCCGGGGAGTACTGCACCTGGGCCTCGGGGTTGGCGGTCTGGAAACCGTCCTGCCAGGCCGTCATCGCGGCCTGCTGCGAGGACGCGCCGATCCCGGTCAGCGTGCCGGAGACGCCGGCGCCGGAGGCCGAGGTCCCGGCGGAGCCGGAGCCTTCGCCCGTGGCGTTGTCCGAGCCGCAGGCGGTCAGTGCGAGCGAGCCGATGGCCAGGACGGCCGCGGTACGGCCGAGGTGGGAAACCTTCACGTGAATAGCCCCTTCAGATCACAGTGGTGCCCCACGGAGGGGCCGTCGTTCGAGGTGGCGCCGGACGGGTTCCGGGCCGGTGCGAGAGGCGGACCTGCGGTGCGACCGCGGACCTCTCACCCAGAGACGCTAGGGAGCGCAGGTGGCCAGCTTGACCCGGCAAGGTGAACGGAGGGTGAACACCGGTGCCGGAAGCCGTGCCGGAGTTGCGGATCTCACACCGCCGCCCCCGTTCCGGGGCCGGGTCGACGGCCCCGGGCCGGGGCGCCGGGGGCTCCGCACCGCTCGCCTAGGATGGCCCCATGCAGCCAGGCGACCGCACGCGAGCCGCGGCCCGCGCGGTGCGCAGCCGTACCCGGGTCGGCCTCACCCGCGTCCGGACGGGAGTGCTCCAGAGCTTCCAGATCACGGTCGCCAGTGTGGGGGCCTATCTGATCGCCGAGCAGTTCCTGGGCCACACCGGGCCCATCTTCGCGGCCACGGCCGCCCTCGTCTCCCTGGGGTTCGCAACGGGCGGGCTGCGCTACCGGCGGGTCCTCGAGGTCTCGATCGGCTGCACCCTAGGCATCGCCGTGGGGGACGCGCTGATCCACGTCCTGGGCACGGGCGTGTGGCAGGCCGGCGTGGTCCTCATGACCTCGATCCTGCTCGCTCGCTTCCTGGACAACGGCACGCTGTTCACCACCCAGATGGGCCTGCAGTCCGTGCTCGTGGTCCTGCTCCCGCCCTCCCAGGACGGGGTCTTCGCCCGGTCCACGGACGCGGTCGTGGGCGGGCTGTGCGCCCTGGCCATGGCCTACTTCGTGCCCACGGACCCGCGCAGCCAGCCCCGCCAGGGACTGCGGGCGCTCGTCGACGAGTTCTCGGGGGTGCTCCGCGAGGCGAGCCGGGCCATGGAGGACGACGACGCCACCGCCGCGTGGCACGCCCTGGTCCGGGCCCGCCAGACGCAGCCGCTCGTGGACTCCGTGACGTCCGGGCTGAAGTCGGCCCTCGAGATCGTCACGGCCTCCCCCCTGTACCGCGGCCGCCGGGCCGAGATCGAGGGCATCGCGCACTCCATCCGCTACCTGGACCTCGCGGTGCGCAATGCCCGCGTCCTCACCCGCCGGCTCGCCTCCGTGCTCAACCACGTGACGCTCTCCGAGGAGGCCGTGGTCGCCATGAGCGTCGCCCTCGACGACCTCGCGGATGCCGTCACCACCCTGGGCAACGCGCTCGCGGTGGCCGCTCCCGGGTCCCGGGAGAGCTATCTGCGTCAGGCCCGCAACGAGCTGGCGAACGTGGCCGGGCGCCTGCACCCGGGGCAGATGGGGGTGCGCACCATGGAGGGCGAGACCCTGGTGCTGGACATGCGCCCGATGGTCGTGGACCTCCTGGAGGCCGCCGGGATGACCCACGAGGAGGCGCGCGACCAGCTCCCCCGGCTCGAGGGCTGGGACCGCGCCTGAGCAGCGCCGCGACCGGATCCGCAGGACGGAGTGCTCGCGGCCGGAGCCGGCCGAGCGCACCTCGATGCGCCCGCTCGAGAGGTGGGCGAGGTAGGCGGCGGCCGTCTGCGAGCGCCCGGCGGCGCCTGCTCTCCCACGTGGCCGCCCAGGGCTGCGAGACCGTGTGCGTGCGCAGCCTCACCGACGACCTCCGCATCAGCCGGCCCACGGTCAGCGACCACCTGAAGAGGCTCGTCGACGCCGGCCTGGTCACCCGCGAGCAGCGCGGCAAGTGGGCGCACTGCTCCGTGGTGCCCGAGGCCTTCGCCGAGCTGCGGGCCCTCCTCGACCTGCGCTGAGCCGCCCGCCGCCCTGTGCCGTCCGCCGCCCTGTGCCGTCCGACGCGCTGAACCGCCCGACGCCCCGTCCCGGCCCACGCCCCGAGCCGCCCGACGCCCCGTCCCGGCCCACGCCCCGAGCCGCCCGACGCCCCGTCCCGGTCCACGCGCTGTGCCGTCCGACGCGGCGGCTAGCCTGGACGCCATGAGCACCCGCACCCGCCGAAACTCCCCCGCCTACCGCTGCACCGAGTGCGGCTGGAGCACGGCCAAGTGGGTGGGCCGCTGCGGGGAGTGCCAGGCGTGGGGCACGGTCGAGGAGATCGGCGAGCACAAGGCCCGCACCACCGCCGCCCGCTCGATCGCCGAGCCCGCCCGCCCCATCGCCCAGGTGGACGCCACCGTGGCGACCTCGGCGCCCACCGGGGTGCCCGAGCTGGACCGTGTGCTCGGCGGCGGGCTCGTGCCCGGCGCGGTCGTGCTGATGGCCGGCGAGCCCGGGGTCGGCAAGTCGACGCTGCTGCTCGACGTCGCCGCGCGCTTCGCGGAGGGCGCGGGCACGGGCACCCGCGACGTCCTCTACGTCACGGGCGAGGAGTCCGCGGCGCAGGTGAAGCTGCGCGCGGACCGGATCGACGCCGTGGCGCCCACCCTGTACCTCACCGCCGAGACGGACCTGGCCACGGCACTGGGCCACATCGAGACGATCTCCCCGCGGCTGCTCGTGGTCGACTCCGTGCAGACGCTGGCCAGCGCCGAGGTCGAGGGCTCCGCGGGCGGGGTCACGCAGGTCCGCGAGGTCGCCGCCTCCCTCATCGCCGCGGCCAAGAAGCGGAACATGACCACGCTGCTCGTGGGGCACGTGACCAAGGACGGCTCCATCGCCGGGCCGCGGCTGCTCGAGCACCTGGTGGACGTCGTGTGCCAGTTCGAGGGTGAGAAGCACTCCCGGATCCGGCTGCTGCGCGCGGTCAAGAACCGCTACGGCCCCACGGACGAGGTCGGCTGCTTCGACCTCACCGAGACCGGGATCACGAGCGTGGAGGACCCCTCTGGCCTGTTCGTCTCCCGCACGGCCCTGCCCGTGTCCGGCACGTGCCTCACGGTGACCCTGGAGGGCCGCCGGCCCCTGCTCGCCGAGGTGCAGGCGCTGCTGGACCGCTCCTCCACCGCCCAGCCGCGGCGGGCCACCGCCGGCCTGGACTCCTCGAGGGTCGCCATGCTGCTCGCCGTGCTGCAGCGGCGGGCCGGGGTGAACCTGGCGGGGCTGGACTGCTACGTCTCCACGGTCGGCGGCGTGAAGCTCACCGAGCCGTCCACCGACCTCGCCGTGGCCATGGCGCTGGCCTCGGCCGCCCAGGACCGGCCGCTGCCGCAGCGGCTGGTGTGCTTCGGGGAGGTGGGCCTGGCGGGCGAGGTGCGGCCCGTCCCGGGCATCGGGCGCCGCATCCAGGAGGTCGCCCGGCTCGGCTTCACCCACGCGGTCGTGCCCGCGAGCCCCACCGGTCCCGGCCCGGTCCCGGCCGGGTTCACCGTCCGGGAGGTGACCACGATCGGCGACGCCATGGAGCTGCTGTTCCCCTCCTCCGCCGCCGCACCGGCCCGCAGGCGGCAGGCCGCCGCGGCCGTATGATGTGACCGTGGCGAAGACCCCTGAGAACGCACTGCGCAAGACGCTGGCCCGCATCGCGCCGGGCACCGAGCTGCGCACCGGTCTCGAACGGATCCTGCGCGGTCGCACCGGCGGGCTCATCGTCCTCGGATTCGACCGATCCGTCGAGGCCATCTGCTCCGGCGGCTTCGACATCGACACCGACTGCTCGGCGCCCAAGCTGCGGGAGCTGGCCAAGATGGACGGGGCCATCATCTGCGACCGGGACGCCACCCGCATCCTCAAGGCCGGGGTCCAGCTCGTGCCGGACGCCTCGATCGGCACCACCGAGTCCGGCACCCGGCACCGGTCCGCGGAGCGCACCGCCAAGGAGACCGGGGTGCCGGTCATCTCGGTGAGCCAGTCCATGAGCGTCATCACGATCTACCTGGGCGAGACCCGCTACGCCATCGAGGGCTCGCAGTCGATCATGGCCCGCGCCAACCAGGCCCTGCAGACCCTCGAGCACTACAGCCACCGGATGGAGCAGGTGCTCGGGAACCTCTCCTCGCTCGAGATCGAGGCGTCCGTGACGGTGCGGGACGTCGCCCTGACCCTCCAGCGCATGGAGATGGTCCGGAGGATCTCCTCCGAGATCGGCTGGTACGTCCTCGAGCTCGGCGTGGACGGGCGGCTCATCGCCCTGCAGCTCGAGGAGCTCACCGCGGGCAACGGCCCGGGGCCGGACGTGGTGCTGCGCGACTACCTGCCCGACGGCACCCCGATGGAGGGCATCGAGGAGGGACTGGGACGGCTCGCCGAGCTCACCCCGGCCGAGCTCATCGACCTGCAGCGGATCGCCGTGTCGGTGGGCCTGATCGAGCCGCAGGGCAGCCTCGAGACGGACCTGCACCCGCACGGCTACCGGCTGCTGGAGGGCATCAAGTCGATGCCGCGGGCGGTGGCCAACCGCCTGGTGCGCCAGTTCGACGGGCTGCAGTCCCTCATGGCCGCCAACCTCGAGGACCTCAAGGCGGTCGAGGGCATCGGCGAGCAGCGGGCCCGCACGGTGCGCGAGTCCCTGTCCCGGATGGCCGAGACCAGCCTGCTCGAACGCTTCATGTGAGCCGCGACCGGCGCGCTCACTCGAGGACGAACGGCGCCGGCTCCGCGGTGCGCTCCCCCAGGGAGGTCACGAGGCGGTAGTAGCCGGGCTGGGCCTCGCCCCCCGCCTCCGCGCAGCCCTCGGCGGTGCGCAGACGGTTCCACGTCAGCCGGGCGCTCTGCTCCTGGCCGGGCTCGAGGGTGACCTCCGTGTCCTCGGCGCCGGCCTGGCAGTGCCGGCTGTCGAAGACGATGTCCGCGCCCGAGGTCACCTCGTAGACCATCCGGGAGGTGCCCGCGTTGACGCGGCAGGGGTCCTCCCCCGTGTTCTCCAGGGTCAGCACGAGGACCGGCTCCACGCCCTCCGGATAGCTCTCCCGGTCCGTGGAGGCCCGCACGGCGAGGTCGGGGCCGCACTCCTGGACCGGGCCCTCCGTGGCGGACGCGGACGCCGAGGCCGACGCGCTCTCGTCCGGCCGCGGGGTGAAGTCCGCGAAGGGCTCCGCCGAGGCCGCGGCGGCGGAGGCCGTGGCGGTGTCCGGGGCCGGGGTGTCCGTGGGCTCCTCGGAGCCCAGCACACCCGCGAGGGCCGAGACCGCCCCCACGGCCACGAGCACCAGCAGCACGCCCGCGGCGAGGGCCGCCACGAGCCGGCGGCGGCGGTACACCTCGGGGCTCTCGCGCCGGGACCCGGGGTGGCGGGGAGCTCGTCCGTGCTCGTCCCGCCCGTTCCCCGGCCGTCCGCCGGGGGTGCTCCCGGTACCCTTCTGCGCCATGCTCCCAGGCTACAGTGGACTCCGATGAGCTCCCTGCACACCGCCGCGTCCACCCGCGCGACCGCCGCCGCGCCGGACCTGCACCGGGCCGTGACCGACTGGTACGACGCCGCCGCCCGGGACCTGCCGTGGCGGCACCCGTCCCGCACCCCGTGGGGGGTGATGGTCAGCGAGTTCATGCTCCAGCAGACCCCTGTCGCGCGCGTGCTGCCCGTGTGGCGGACGTGGATGCAGCGCTGGCCCAGGCCCGCCAACCTCGCCGCCGAGAGCCCCGGGGAGGCCGTGCGGGCGTGGGGCCGGCTCGGCTATCCGCGACGGGCCCTGCGCCTGCACGCGGCCGCCGTGGAGATCACCGAGCGGCACGGCGGCCGGGTCCCGGCCGCGCACGGGGCGCTGCTCGCCCTGCCCGGGGTGGGCGCCTACACGGCCGCCGCGATCGCGGTCTTCGCGTTCGGGGACCGGCAGACCGTGGTGGACACCAACATCCGCCGGGTGCAGGCCCGCGTCGTCACGGGACGGGCCCTGCCGGCACGGTCGCTGACGGCCGCGGAGCTGCGGCTCGCGGAGGACCTGATGCCGTCCGACGACGCCCTGGCCGTGCGCTGGAACCAGGCCGTCATGGAGCTCGGCGCCCTCGTCTGCACGGCCCGCTCCCCGCGGTGCGGCCAGTGCCCGGTGCGGGACGCGTGCGCGTGGGTCGCCGCGGGCCGGCCCGAACCGACCGAGGCGCCGCGCGCCCAGCGCTGGCACGGCACGGACCGTCAGGTCCGCGGTGCGGTCATGGCCGTGCTGCGGGCCGGTTCGGCGCCGGTGCCGGCGCGCCACCTCACGGGTCCCGTGGACCAGGCGGCGGGGGCCGGGATGCCGCCGGAGGCCCTGCGGGCCCTGGACGCGCTGCACGGGCTGGACGCCCCGGAGGAGCAGCGCCGGCGCGCCCTGGACGGCCTGGTCCGGGACGGGCTGGCCGTGTCCGGGCCCGCCGGGGTCAGTCTTCCGGGCTGAGCTCGAGCAGCATCCGGGTGTTGCCGAGGGTGTTGGGCTTCACGCGGGCGAGGTCGAGGTACTCGGCGACGCCCTCGTCGTGCGAGCGCAGCAGCTCGGCGAACACGTCGGGGTCGACCTGGTTCTGGTTGGGCATGACCTCGAAGCCGTACCGGCTGAAGAACTCGACCTCGAAGGTCAGGCAGAACACGCGCGAGACCCCCACGGCACGGGCCCGTTCGATCAGCCCGGCCAGCAGGGTGCGCCCCACCCCGCGGCCCCGCCAGTCCTCGGAGGTGGCCAGGGTGCGGACCTCGCCCAGGTCCTCCCACATCACGTGCAGGGCACCGCAGCCGATGAGCCCGGGCCGGTCGTCGCCGACGGCCTCCACCACCAGGAACTCCTGGATGCCCTCGTAGTAGGCGACCGTGTCCTTGTTGATCAGCACCCCGGCGCGCGCCAGCGGGGCCACGAGGTCCTTGATGGCGGGGACGTCGGAGGTGCGGGCAGGTCGCAGGCGCAGGTCGGTCACGCCGCAAGTGTACGCTTGCGAACTCCCCTGACCCGCCGGGGTGACGCCGAGGGTCCGTCCCCACTTGGGTGGACGCCGGAGGGCCCGCCGCGCGGGTGCGCGGCAGGCCCTCCGGCGGAGCGCGGCGGTCTCAGTCCTCGGAGCGGCGCTCGCCGTCCCCGCGGGAGACGTCGACGTCCTCCAGGCCGCCCATCGGGTCGACCATCCCGTCGCCCGTGAGGTCGGACATCGGGGTGGAGGAGAAGACCAGCTTCTGCTCGTCCCCCTCGCCCTCGGTGTCCACGAAGATCTTCTCGCCGGTGCTGATCTCCCCGAAGAGGATCTTCTCCGAGAGCTGGTCCTCGATCTCGCGCTGCATGGTGCGGCGCAGCGGACGGGCACCCATGGACGGGTCGTAGCCCTTGCGGCTGACCCACCGCTTCGCGGAGTCGGAGAGCTCGATCGACATCCCCTGGTCGCGCAGCCGCTCCTGCAGCCGGGCCACGAACAGGTCCACGATCTGGACGATCTCCGTCTCGGTGAGCTGCGGGAACACGATGATCTCGTCCACGCGGTTGAGGAACTCCGGCCGGAAGTGCTCCTTGAGCTCGTCCTGGACCTTCGCCTGCATCCGCTCGTAGTTGGACGCAGGGTCCACGCCGGTCTGGAACCCGACGGGAACGGCCCGGGAGATGTCCTTGGTGCCCAGGTTCGTGGTCATGATGATCACGGTGTTCTTGAAGTCCACCACGCGGCCCTGCGAGTCGGTCAGGCGGCCGTCCTCGAGGATCTGCAGCAGCGAGTTGAACAGGTCCTGGTGCGCCTTCTCGACCTCGTCGAAGAGCACCACCGAGAACGGCTTGCGGCGCACCTTCTCGGTGAGCTGGCCGCCCTCCTCGTAGCCCACGTAGCCCGGAGGGGCACCGAAGAGCCGGGAGACGGTGTGCTTCTCCTGGTACTCGGACATGTCCAGGGTGATGAGGGCGTCCTCGTCCCCGAACAGGAACTCCGCCAGCGCCTTCGCGAGCTCCGTCTTGCCCACGCCCGTGGGCCCGGCGAAGATGAACGACCCGCCCGGGCGCTTGGGGTCCTTCAGACCCGCGCGCGTGCGCCGCATGGACCGGGAGAGCGCCTTGATGGCGTCGTCCTGGCCGATGATGCGCTTGTGCAGCTCGTCCTCCATGTGCAGGAGACGGCCCGTCTCCTCCTCGGTGAGCTTGTAGACGGGCACCCCGGTGGAGGCGGAGAGGACGTCGGAGATGACCTCGGGGGTCACCTCGGCGAGCTCGTCGCCGCCCTCGCGCCAGGCGCGGTCCTTCTCGTCCCGCTCCACGATGAGCTTCTGCTCCGTGTCGCGCAGCGAGGCGGCCTTCTCGTAGTCCTGGCCGTCGATCGCGGCCTCCTTGAGCCGCTTCACCTCGGTGATCCGGTCGTCGAGCTCCTTGATCTCCGGCGGGGCGGTCATCCGCTTGATCCGCAGGCGCGCCCCGGCCTCGTCGATCAGGTCGATGGCCTTGTCCGGCAGGAAGCGGTCGGAGATGTACCGGGCCGCCAGGTGCACGGCCGCCTCGAGGGCGTCGTCCGAGATGGAGACGCGGTGGTGCGCCTCGTACTTGTCGCGCAGGCCCTTGAGGATCTCCACGGCGTGCGCCTCGGAGGGCTCGTCCACCTGGATCGGCTGGAAGCGGCGCTCGAGGGCCGCGTCCTTCTCGATGTGCTTGCGGTACTCGTCGAGGGTCGTGGCGCCGATGGTCTGCAGCTCTCCCCGGGCCAGCATGGGCTTCAGGATGGAGGCGGCGTCGATCGCGCCCTCGGCCGCGCCGGCGCCCACGAGGGTGTGGATCTCGTCGATGAACAGGATGATGTCCCCGCGGGTGCGGATCTCCTTGAGCACCTTCTTGAGCCGCTCCTCGAAGTCGCCGCGGTAGCGGGAGCCCGCCACGAGCGAGCCGAGGTCCAGCGTGTAGAGGTGCTTGTCCTTCAGCGTCTCCGGGACGTCCCCGCGCACGATGGCCTGGGCGAGGCCCTCGACCACCGCGGTCTTGCCCACGCCGGGCTCGCCGATCAGCACGGGGTTGTTCTTGGTGCGCCGGGAGAGGATCTGCATGACCCGCTCCATCTCGCGGAACCGCCCGATGACCGGGTCCAGCTTGCCCTCGCGGGCCGCCGCGGTGAGGTTGCGGCCGAACTGGTCCAGCACGGCGGAGCCCGCGGGCGTGCCCTCGGACTGGCCGGCCGAGCGGACGCCGGCGCCCTCCTTCTCGGGGGTGCCCCCGCCCTGGTAGCCGGAGATCAGCTCCAGCACGGTGGAGCGCACCTTCTGGGGCTCCGCGCCGAGCTTGGTGAGCACCTGGGCCGCGACGCCCTCGCCGGCACGGATGATGCCGAGCAGGATGTGCTCGGTGCCGATGTAGTTGTGGCCGAGCTGCAGGGCCTCGCGCAGCGAGAGCTCGAGGACCTTCTTGGCCCGGGGGGTGAAGGGGATGTGCCCGGACGGGGCCTGCTGGCCCGGCCCGATGATGTCCTGGACCTGTTCGCGGGCGCCGGTGAGGGTGATGCCCATGGAGTCGAGCGCCTTCGCGGCCACTCCCTCGCCCTCGTGGATCAGCCCGAGCAGCAGGTGCTCGGTGCCGATGTAGTTGTGGTTGAGCATCCTGGCCTCTTCCTGGGCCAGCACCACGACCCGGCGGGCGCGGTCGGTGAAGCGTTCGAACATGGATACTCCTCAGTCGATGTCTGCACCCGATGCTACGCACCCGGGAGGGCGAACGGGGGGCTGTTCGCCACCGGCGAGACCACCGGGGACCACGCCGCGGGCGGCAGCGGGCAGGACCGGCCGGGGCGCCGGGACCCGCCGGCACGAGACGGCCCGGCGGGAATTGCGCGCGCCCGGCCGCGCACCGGCAGAAGCGCAGGTCGCGAATGGAATGAGGAAAAGAATTCACCCTCGCCGGGAACGGCACCACGGGGAGTTCCCCGGGGTCCCGGAAAGGAAAAGGAGGGGCCGTCGGAACGGCCCCTCCGCATGTTCTCCGGATACCCCGGGCGCGCCTATTGGTGCGCGCCGCAGCTCCTATTGGTGCGCGTCGTAGTAAGCCTTCTGCACGTCCTGGTGAATACGTCCGCGGTCGGAGACCTGGTGGCCGTTCTCCCGGGCCCACTGCCGGATGGCCGCGGTGTCGGGGTTCGACTTCCCCGCGGGCCGGGCCTGCTTGGCCGCCTGCTTGCTCTGGGCACGCCGGGCCTTGCTGATGAACGGCCGCACGGCGTCACGCAGCTTGGCCGCGTTCTCCTCGGAGAGATCGATCTCGTACTGCGCGCCGTCGAGGCCGAAGCGCACGGTCTCCTCGGCGGGCCCGCCGTCGAGGTCGTCCTCGAGAATGATCTTCACGGTCTGTGCCATATTGTGAACTTCCCTCCGCCTTTCGGCGCTCGTCCTTCCCCGGGGCGCACCGCAATACGGCGAGTCCTGGGTCGGTGCTGATTCCCCCGTGTCGGACCGGTTGATCCGGATCGTGAATTCCGGCGACCACCGGGAGACAGAACTCCCGGCGTCGTCGACTTTATCCTACAATTCCGGAACGGAATTCAACAGCACGGAATAGCGGACAATCCCGGCACCGATTCGAATTGCCGGCACGAAACGGAAAGACCGGAGAGGGCGTTCGGCTCAGCGTTCCGTGCCGCGGCCGCGGCGCGGGGAGCGGCCGAAGGGCAGGTCCTCGCCGTCGCGCCGCTTGAGCTCCTCGTACCAGCGCTCCGCGTCCTCCTGCGAGCGGGCCTCGACGGCGCGCTCGGTGCGGTCGCCGCGGAAGATCCAGCGCAGGACGAACCAGAAGATGATGCCGATGCTGATCGAGGGCAGCAGGACAGCGATGTATTCCATGGGGTCGATTCTCCCGGGCGGATCTGGGCGGCGGCTGGGGACGGGAGGACCGCGGCGGGGCCGCGGTCCGGTCTCAGTCCTGCTCCGGCTTCATGAGGGGGAACAGGATGGTCTCCCGGATCCCCAGGTCGGTGAAGAGCATGATGAGCCGGTCCAGGCCCAGGCCCAGGCCGCCCATGGGCGGGGCGCCGTGCTCGAGGGCGCGCAGGAAGTCCTCGTCCAGCCGCATGGCCTCGGCGTCGCCGGCCGCGGCCCGGTGCGACTGCTCGGTGAGCCGCTCGCGCTGGACCACGGGGTCGATCAGCTCGGAGAACGCCGTGCCGCGCTCCATCCCGCCGATGATCAGGTCCCACGCCTCGATCAGGCCGTGCTCGGAGCGGTGCTGGCGGGCCAGGGGCTGCGCCGAGGGCGGGTAGTCGCACACGAAGGTCGGCTGGACGAGGGTGGGCTCCACGATCTCGCCGAAGAGCTCGAGCACGTACTTCTCGGCGTCCCACATCGGGCCCACGGGCACCTCGTGCTCCTCCGCGATCCGGTGCAGGGTCTCCACGGGGGTCGCCGGGGTGATCTGCTGCCCCACCGCCTCGGAGAGGGCGGGGTAGACGGACAGCCAGCGCCACTCCCCGCGCAGGTCGATGGTGCCCCGCTCCGTCTCGATGGTGTCGACGCCCAGGGCGTCGGCACACGCGAGGATGATCTCCTTGATCCGCTCGGCCATCGTGAACTGGTCGGCGTAGGCCTCGTAGGCCTCCAGGGTGGTGAACTCCGGGCTGTGCGAGGAGTCGACGCCCTCGTTGCGGAAGACCCGGCCGATCTCGAAGACCCGCTCGATCCCGCCGACCACGGCGCGCTTGAGGAAGAGCTCCGTGGCGATCCGCAGGGTCATGTCCTGGTCGAAGGCGTTGAGGTGCGTCTCGAACGGCCGGGCCGTGGCCCCGCCGTGCACCAGCTGCAGGATCGGGGTCTCGATCTCCACGTAGCCGTGCTCCACGAGGACGTTGCGCACCGTCTGGATGATCCGCGCCCGCTGGACCACGACCTCGCGGGCCTCGGGACGGACGATGAGGTCGAGGTAGCGCCGGCGCACCCGGGTCTCCTCGCTGAGCTCGTGGTGCAGCGTGGGCAGGGGCCGGATGGCCTTGGAGGCCATGTCCCAGCGGTCGGCCATGACGGAGAGCTCGCCGCGGCGGGAGGCGATCACCTCTCCGTGCACCGCCACGAAGTCCCCGAGGTCCACGAGGGACTTCCACTCGCCCAGGGACTCCTCCCCCACCTTCGCGAGGGAGAGCATGACCTGCAGCCGGGTGCCGTCCCCCTCCTGCAGGGTGGCGAAGCACAGCTTGCCGGTGTTGCGCACGAAGACCACGCGCCCGGCCACGCCGACGAACTGCCCGGTCTCCTCGCCGGGCTCGAGCCGGCCGTGGGCGTCCCGCACCTCGGCGAGGGTGTGCGTGCGCTCCACGCCCACGGGGTAGGGCTCCCGGCCCGAGTCGAGCAGCCGGGCGCGCTTGGCGAGCCGGAACTGCATCTGGTCCGAGAGCTCGGCCTGCTCGGCCTCGTCCTGGGCGGTCGGGGAGGTGTTCTGCGCGTTGGTCACAGTTGTCCAGGATAACGGGAGGGGTCAAATCCCGGCCGGGACGCTCACAGCACGAGGTTGTCGATGAGCCGGGTGCCGCCCACGTGCGCCGCCACGAGGGCGAGGGCCCCGGGCCGCGGCTCGACCGGCTCCAGGGTGCGGGGGTCGACGACGACGAGGTAGTCGAGCCGGACCCGGTCCGCGCTCCCGATCGGCTCGGCGTCGATCCGCCGCCGCGCGGCCCCGGGGTCCAGCTCCCCCGCGGCGAGCGCCCGGAGGGTGCGCGGGAGCACGAGCGCGGCCCGGCGCTGGGCGGGGTCCAGGTAGCGGTTGCGGGAGGACAGGGCCAGGCCGTCGTCGTCGCGCACGATGGGCACCGCGCGGACCGTGACGGGGAGGTCGAAGTCGGCGACCATCCGCCGCACGAGCAGCAGCTGCTGGGCGTCCTTCTCCCCGAAGTACGCCCGGAACACGGCTGGCACGGGCGGGGCCGTGATGTTCAGGAGCTTGTTGACCACCGTGAGGGCGCCGTCGAAGTGGCCGGGGCGGCTGGCGCCGTCGAGCACGGAGCCGAGCCGGCCGGAGCTCACGCGCACCAGGGGCTCCCCGTCCGGGTACATCTCGGCGGCGGACGGGGCGAACACGAGGTCGGCGCCGACGCGGGAGAGCAGCTCGACGTCGGCGTCGAGGGTGCGCGGATAGCGCTCCAGGTCCTCGTCCGGGCCGAACTGCAGGGGGTTGACGAAGACCGAGACCGCGACCACGTCGTTCTCGGCCCGGGCCAGGCGCACCAGGTGGCCGTGCCCCTCGTGCAGGGCGCCCATGGTGGGCACGAGGCCCAGCGACGGCCGCCGAGGGGACGCGGGGGCCGCACGGAGCCGGTCCGCGAGGGCCTCCCGGAACTCGCCGATGCCGCGGCAGACGCGGGGGGTGGGGGTGCTCACGGGGTGTCCTCTCCGCCGGTGCCGCCGGTCCCCGGGGTGAGCTCGAGGGCGGCGAGCACGGCGTCGTAGCGCGGGCGGTCGAGCAGCCCCCGGTCGAGGGCGCGGCGGGCGGTGACGCGGGCGAGGTCCAGGTAGGCCAGCAGGACGTCGTCGCCGCCGTGGCCGTGGGCGTACTCGTCGAGGGCGTCCCGGTGGGCGGCCACGGTCCCCGCGTCGCCGCGGGCCACCGGGCCGGTCAGGGCCGACTCCCCCGCGGCCAGGGCGTTGTCCAGGGTGGCCCGCAGCAGCGGGCCGGCCATGCGGTCGGGGTGCTCCACGCCGATGTCCCGCAGCACCTGCATGGACTGCCCGGCGACGGTCATCAGGTGGTTGGCGCCGTGGGCGAGGGCGGCGTGGTAGAGCGCGCGGTCCGCCTCCGCGACCACCACGGGCTCGGCGCCCATCTCGACCACCAGCGCCTGGGCGATGGGCAGCACCGGGGCGGGGGCGGTGATCCCGAACGAACAGTCGCTCAGCCGGGCCAGGTCCAGGCTCAAGCCCGTGAAGGTCATGGCGGGGTGGACCGCCAGCGGGATCGCCCCCAGCCGGCGGGCCGGGTCCAGGACGCCGGTGCCCCAGCGGCCCGCGGTGTGCACCACGAGCTGGCCGGCCTGCCACAGCCCGGCGTCGGCGAGGCCCTGCACGAGCCCGGGCAGCTCGTCGTCGGGCACCGCGAGGAGCACGAGCTCGGCCCGCTCGAGCACGGACGGGACGTCGAGGACGGGCACCCCGGGCAGGAGGGCCTCGGCCCGGTCCCGGCTGGCCTCGGAGACGGCGTTGACGCCGACGACGGCGTGGCCGGCGGCGCGCAGCGCGGCGCCCAGGACCGCGCCGACCTTCCCGGCGCTCACGACCCCGACCCCGAGGCGTCCGGGGCGGTCGGACGGGTGGGTCATGCTGTCTCCTGCCGGGGGGTCTGGGGGCGGCTCGGGCCGTCGGCCAGTCTACGGGCACCGGCCGCGTGCGCCGACTGCGCGGCGGCCAGGGCGCGGGCGTCCCCGGCGTCGAGGTGCGGGACGGCCACGGTGACCGGGCCGGGGGTGGAGTGCAGGTGGACGTCGGCGAGGCCGAGCGCCCGCTCGAGGGGTCCCTGGCTCAGCGCCACCGACTGGGTCTTCTCGTGGGGCAGCACCGCGGTGCGCCGGCTCAGGCGCCCGGAGCGCACCGCGAGGACGTCGCCGGTCGCGGCGAAGCCGGTCCGCCGGTGCACGAGGGGGTCCAGCCACCGGGCCCGGCGCGGGGAGGTGGTGAACCGGCCCTGCGCGCCCAGCCCGTGCAGGCCCTCCCGCAGCACCGCCGCGAGGTCCCCGTCCCGCGCCCCGGGCAGGGCCAGGTGCAGCACCTGGTGCACCTGGGGCAGGGTGCCGACGGGCAGCAGCGTGGAGCGCATGGCGTCGCCCTCCCCCGCCGCGGGCCCGTAGCCGGCCACGTTGACCCGCACCCGGTACCAGCCGAAGGGCCGCCAGAGCAGCGGCTGGTCCACGCCGAGGGCCTGGATCCGTCCCGCCGGCACGGTCTGGGAGCGGACGGAGAAGAGGCCGTAGCGCACGCGCATCCCCTCCGGGACGCGCAGCAGCCGGAAGGACCAGCCCTGCTCCACCCGGCGGTAGGAGACGGCCCCGAAGCTGACCAGACCGGGCAGCCAGGCCGCCAGCATCGCCGGGCCGGTGCGGGGGTCGGCCAGGAGGGCGAGCGGGGCGGCGGCCAGCAGCACGGCCAGGGCGAGGGCGGAGCCCGAGGCCAGCACGGAGCCGATCAGCCGCGGCACCGGCACCCCGAGCACCGGGCGCTCCTCGTCCCCGGCCACCGCCCAGGGCGCGGGCCGCCGCACGGGCGCGCCGGCCGGCGGCGGGACGGCGGGCCCCCGTGCCGGGGCGGCCAGGCCGAGCCGGCCCAGCAGCTCCCCGCGCAGCGCGCGGGCCTGGGCATGGGTGAGGTAGGACAGGGAGACCGCGGACTGCCCGGCGTCGGCCACCTCGAACTTCAGCTCGGCCAGCCCGAGCAGCCGGGGCAGGAACGGGCGGTGGATGTCGATGGCCTGCACCCGGTCCAGGCGGGCCTGCCGCTCCTGCCGGAAGAGCACCCCGGAGCGGATCCGGACGTGCTCGGGGGTCACCTGATAGCGGGTGAACCACCACGAGACCAGCACGGCCGCCGCGAACACGACCAGCACGACGCCCACGAGCCCGGCCAGCGCCCACCAGAAGAGGGCGCCCATCCGGGCGGGGTCGAAGTCCTGGGGCGGTCCGGCCTCCCCGAGGCCCAGGGAGGCGTTGAGGAGGTCGTCGAGCAGGATGTTGACCACGGCCCCGGCGATCACGATCATCGCGAGCCACCCCTTGACGACGGGCGTCAGGGGGTGGACACGGTGCCACTGCGGGGCCGCCGCGGGGGCCGGCGCAGCGCTCACAGGCCCGCCAGGAGGGCCTCGCCGCGGGCGGTGAGCCGCTCGCGCAGCCGGGACGCCTCGGCGTGCTCCACCCCGGGGATCTCGGCGTGGCTGCCCACGGCGGCGGTGTGCAGCTTCACGGTGGCCAGCCCGAAGCTGCGCTGCAGCGGGGAGACCGACACGTCCACGTACTGCATCCGCCCGTAGGGGATGACCGTGACCCGCTGGTAGAGCAGCCCCCGCCGCACGAGCAGGTCCTCGCCCCGCTCGGCGTAGCCGATGGCCCGGACGCGCCGCGGGGCCAGGAGCACGGAGACCAGTCCCGCCGCCAGGACGGCGGCCGGCAGGAGCGCCAGCAGCCCCAGCGGAGCCCCGCCCCACACGCCCGTGGCCGCCAGCACCGCCGGCCAGCCCAGGGCCGCGAGCCAGAACAGGGTGGACAGGAGCGTGGAGAGGACCACCACGGTGACGTGCCGGGGCGAGACCCGGGCCCAGGCCAGGCCCTCGGGGTCGATCGCGGGGTTGCTCAGGGGCACCCGGTCACCGGGCGTCCCGGCCCCGGGGCCGCCGGCGCTCTCGCGGGCGGATCTCTCGGGCATAACCACCTTCTCCCTCGGGGAGCTCCTTCTGCCGTCCCCTACGGTACTCGGCGCCCTCCTCCGCGTCGGGATCGTCGGGCGGCAGTTTGCAGAAGCCCTCCACGACCCACCCCACCACGACCAGGACGAGTCCCGCCCCGGCGTGGACCAGGCTCGCCCACAGCGGGCCCTGGTCGGAGCGCACGCTCACGAGCGCGAGCTGCTCCACGGCGACGGCGGCGTGCCAGCCCGTCAGCATCGCCCCCGCCCAGGCCACCGCCTGGGCGCCGGCGGCGGTGCGGGCCGCGATCAGCGGGTCGAAGCGCTCCGGGCGCTCCCCGTCCTGGTGGCGCTTGACCCGCACGCCGAGCACCACGAGCGCGACGGCGACGGCGGCGAGGGCCGCGAGCGAGGCCCACGGCAGGATCAGCAGCGGCCCGCCCGCCCCCGTCGACACCCGGTTCGCGGTCCAGCCGACGGCGCCGGCGGCGGCGGCGCACATCAGCAGGGCGGGGACCGTGAGCACGTGCACGGCGGTCCCCGTCAGTCCCCGTCCCCGCCGGGGGCGGGGAGCTCGCCGAGCAGGGGGACGGTGTCGGGCCCCAGGCCGCCGAGGTCGGCCGCCCGGCGGGCCAGCTCGGCGACGCTGCGCCCCTCGAGCGTGGCGCCGGGGTCCATCAGGGCCCAGGGCACGAGCACGAACGCGCGCTCGGCGGCGCGCGGGTGGGGCACGGTGAGGTCCGGCTCGTCCAGGCGCAGGCCGCCGTAGACCACGATGTCGACGTCGAGGGTGCGGGGCCCCCAGCGCTGGACGCGCCGGCGGTGGTGGCGCTCCTCGATCTCCTGGCACGCCCGGAGCAGCGCGAAGGGGCTCAGGTCGGTGTCCACCTCGACGACGGCGTTGAGGTAGTCGCCCTGTCCGCCCGGCCCGCCGACCGGCTTGGAGCGCACGACCGGCGAGGCCCGGGTCAGGGTGATCCGCGGGTGGTCGGCCAGGTCGTGGGCGGCCCGGCGCAGGGTGGCCTCCCGGTCGCCGAGGTTGGCGCCGAGGGCGAGGACGGCCAGGGTGCCCATCTCAGCGCTCCCGGTAGATCGTCACGGACACGTCGGAGAACGTCACCTCGATGGGCGCCTTGGGCTTGTGCACGGTGACCTCCACCGCCTCGAGCGGGAAGCGCTCGAGCAGCCGCCGGGCGATGCGCTCGGCGAGTGTCTCCAGCAGGTCGACGCTGGGGCCGATCACGATGTCCCGCACCTCCTCGGCGACCTCGCCGTAGTGGGCGGTCCGGGCGACGTCGTCCGAGGCTCCCGCCGCGGACAGGTCCAGGTACATGATCAGGTCCACGAAGAAGGGCTGCCCGCTGCGCTTCTCCTGGTCGAGGACCCCGTGGTAGCCGACCGCGCCGACCCCCAGGAGGTTGATCCGGTCACGGCGGTCCGTGGAGCGGCCGGAGGAGACGGGGACGTGCTGGCGGCCGGCCCGGTCCCCGGGGCGCAGCCGGGCGTCGGCGCCCTCGTGCGGCTCCCGGTTCACCGGAGCGCTCCGGGGGATCCTGCCGGCAGGGCGCCGGCGTCCGCGCCGGCGCCCGTCCCGGAGTCCGCGCCGGGACGCAGCAGGGCCGGTGCCACCCCGCGCCAGGCGTGCGCGGCGGCCACGGCGTCGACGCTCGCGCGCACGTCGTGCACGCGCACGCACCACGCGCCCGCCTGGGCGGACAGGGCGCTGACCGCGGCCGTGGCCGCGTCCCGCCCGGCGGCCGGGCGCGGGACGCCGCCCTGCGCGAGCAGGGTGCCGAGGAACCGCTTGCGGGACGCGGCCACGAGCACCTTGTGGCCGGTGGCGGTGAGGCGCGGCAGCGCCCGCAGCAGCTCCCAGTTCTGCGCCCCCCGCTTGTCGAAGCCCAGCCCGGGGTCCAGGATCAGGTTCTCCGGGGCCAGGCCGGCGGCCAGGCAGCGCCCCGCCAGCGCCTCGAGCTCGCCGAGCACGTCCCCGGCGACGTCGTCGTAGACGGCCCGCGAGTCGTGCACGTCGGGCAGGCCCCGGGCGTGCACGAGGACGTAGGGCGCCTGCCGCTCCGCGACCAGGTCGAGCATGTCCTGGTCCACGGCCAGCCCCGAGACGTCGTTGACGATGTGCGCCCCCGCGTCCAGGACGGCCTCGGCGGTCCGGGCGTGGAGCGTGTCGACGCTGAGCACCGCCCCGGCCGCGGCGAGGGCCTCGACCACGGGCAGGATCCGGCGCCGCTCCTCGGCGGAGGAGATCCGGTCGGAACCGGGCCGGGTGGACTCGCCGCCCACGTCCACGACGTCGGCGCCCTCGGCCATCAGGCGCAGCCCGTGCGCGATCGCGGTCTCGTGCCCGGCGTGCTGCCCGCCGTCGCTGAAGGAGTCGGGGGTGACGTTGAGGATGCCCATGACCAGCGTGCGCGCGGTGGGCAGGTCCGCGAAGGAGCCCCAGCCCGTGGGCCGGGGCGCCGGGTCGGCGCGGTGGGGGGTCGTCATCCGCTCAGTGCCCCAGGATGAGGCTCATCGCCTCGGCGCGGGTCGCGGTCTCGCGCAGCTGGCCCCGCACGGCCGAGGTGACGGTCATGGCGCCCGGCTTGCGCACCCCGCGCATGGACATGCACAGGTGCTCGCACTCGATCACCACGATCACGCCCGCCGGCTGGAGGTGCTCCACGATCGCCTCGACGATCTGCGTGGTCAGCCGCTCCTGGACCTGGGGCCGGCGCGCGTAGAGGTCCACGAGGCGGGCGAGCTTGCTCAGGCCGGTGACCATCCCGTCGTGGCCGGGGATGTAGCCCACGTGCGCGTGCCCGTGGAACGGGACGAGGTGGTGCTCGCAGGTCGAGTAGAAGGCGATGTCCTTCACGAGGACCATCTCGGAGTGGCCGATGTCGAAGGTCGTCCCGAGCACCTCGGCGGGGTCCTGGTGCAGTCCCGCGAACATCTCCGCGTACGCGCGCGCCACGCGCCCCGGGGTGCCCTGCAGACCGTCCCTGTCGGGGTCCTCCCCGATGGCCAGCAGCAGCTCGCGCACGGCCGCCGCGACCCGCGGCTGGTCCACCGCCCCGGCGCCGGCCTCCAGCGCGGGGGCCGGGTCGGGGTACGGCGGCTCGAACGCCTCCGCGCGCGGGTCGTGCGCGGTCGTCTGCTTCGTGCGGGCCTCGTGGGGCAACGCGCCCTCCTTCGGGATCGACCGGGTCTGCCGGGCGGAACGGGGGTCGGCGGACGCGACCGGCTGTCGCTCCATCCTAGGCCCGGGTCAGGGCGTGCCGGGTCCCGGGGCGCTCCCCGGCCCGGTCCCGGGGCTCCGGCCGGAGCCGCTCCCGGCGCTGCTCTCGGCGCCGGTGCCCGCGCCCTCCCCCGGCGGCACGGAGTGCCCGCGCTCGGGGACCTCGAGCGGGTGCTCGGGGTTGGCGGCGGCGGCCTGGTCCTGCGGGGCCAGGGTCGCGGGGTCCTGGGCGTGGAGCCGCCGGGCCTCCTCGCGCTCGGCCTGGGTGACCACCGGCGGGTCCTCGGACAGCGGCCGCGTGTCCTTGGACAGCCACACGGGACGCAGGTCCCGCTTGCGGATGTCGTGGAAGATGTCGGCGATCTGGGCCTCGTTGAGCGTCTCCTTCTCGAGCAGCTCGAGGGCCAGCCGGTCCAGGACCGGGCGGTTGTCCATCAGGATCGCGTGCGCCTCGTCGTGGGCCTGCTCGAGCAGGGCCCGCACCTCCTCGTCCACGATCGCGGCCGTGCGCTCGGAGTACTCCCGGCCGGAGCCGGCGGCGTCCCGGCCGAGGAACGGCTCGGAGCTGTCCCCGCCGAGCTTGATCGAGCCCACGCGGGCGCTCATGCCGTACTGGGTGACCATCTTGCGGGCCGTGTCGGTGGCCTTCTGGATGTCGTTGGAGGCCCCGGTGGACGGGTCCCGGAACACGATCTCCTCCGCCGCGCGCCCGCCCATGGCGTAGGCCATCTGGTCGAGCAGCTCGTTGCGGGTCGTGGAGTACTTGTCGTCCAGGGGCATGACCATGGTGTAGCCGAGGGCGCGGCCGCGGGGCAGGATCGTGATCTTGGTGACCGGGTCCGTGTTGCGCAGGGCGGCGGCCACGAGGGCGTGCCCGCCCTCGTGGTAGGCGGTGACCTTGCGCTCGAGCTCCTTCATGATCCGGCTGCGCTTCTGCGGCCCGGCGATCACGCGGTCGATCGCCTCGTCCACGGCGCGGTCGTCGATGAGCTGGGCGTGGGAGCGGGCGGTCAGCAGCGCCGCCTCGTTCATCACGTTGGCGAGCTCCGCGCCGGTGAAGCCGGGGGTGCGCTTGGCCACGGCGGGGAGGTCCACGTTGTCGGCCAGCGGCTTGCCCTGCGAGTGCACCCGGAGGATCTGCAGGCGGCCCTTCATGTCGGGGGCCTCCACGCCGATCTGCCGGTCGAAGCGGCCGGGGCGCAGCAGCGCCGGGTCGAGGACGTCGGGGCGGTTGGTCGCGGCGATCAGGATGACGTTGGTCGTGGCGTCGAAGCCGTCCATCTCGACGAGCAGCTGGTTGAGGGTCTGCTCCCGCTCGTCGTTGCCCCCGCCCATGCCCGCGCCGCGCTGGCGGCCCACGGCGTCGATCTCGTCCACGAAGATGATGGCGGGCGCGTTCTCCTTCGCCTGCTGGAACAGGTCGCGCACCCGGGAGGCCCCCACGCCCACGAACATCTCGACGAAGTCGGAGCCGGAGATCGAGAAGAACGGGACCCCGGCCTCACCGGCCACCGCCCGCGCGAGCAGCGTCTTGCCGGTGCCGGGCGGGCCGTAGAGGAGCACGCCCTTGGGCACCTTGGCGCCGAGGGCGGTGAAGCGGTCCCGCTCCACGAGGAACTGCTTGATCTCGTCGAGCTCCTGCACCGCCTCGTCCGCGCCGGCGACGTCGGCGAAGGTCACCGTGGGGTTGTCCTTGTCGAACATCTTGGCCCGCGAGCGGCCGAAGCGCATGACCTGGGACCCGCCGCCCTGCATCCGGGAGAACACGAACCAGAAGATGGCCAGGATGATCAGGAACGGCAGCATGAAGCCGAGCAGGCTCGTGAACCAGTTCGACTCGACCGGCTGGTCCGTGAAGCCCTCGAGGTCCGCCGCGTTCATCGCCTCGACGACCTCGTCCCCGCGGGGGGTGACGTAGTAGAACTCCACGCTGCGCCCGAGGTCCCGGCCGTCGAGGGAGAGGTCCTCCTCGAGCTGGAGCTCGACCTTCTGCTGGCCGTCGTAGATCTTGGCCTCGGACACCTGGCCGTCGCGGAGCAGCTGCAGGCCCACGTTGGTGTCCACGCGCCCCGAGGAGCCCGTGGTGAGCGTGCCCACCAGGGGGAACAGGATCAGCGCGGCCAGGAGGACCCAGAACCAGGGTCCTCTGAAGAAGTTGTTGGGTTTTTTCGCCGTGGCCAAGCCGCTGATCCTCCCGTGGATGGTTGTCCGGCCCCTCGGGCCGGGCCCGCCCAGGGCCGGGGGTCCAGGGGACGCAGACCTACAATGTACAGCCCGGACTCCGGCTCCCGCCCCGGACGGGCCGGGAGTTCCCTGTCAGCGGACAGCCGCCCGGGGCGCGGCCTCCGGGCTCACTCGTAGACGTGCGGGGCCAGGGTCGCGATGCAGTCGAGGTTGCGGTACTTCTCGGCGTAGTCGAGCCCGTAGCCCACGACGAACTCGTTGGGGATGTCCCAGCCCACGTACTTGACGTCGATCGCGGTCTTCGCCGCCTCCGGCTTGCGCAGCAGGGCGCAGATCTCCACCGAGGCCGTCCCGCGGGACTCCAGGTTGGCGCGCAGCCAGGACAGAGTCAGCCCGGAGTCGATGATGTCCTCCACGATGAGCACGTCCCGGCCGGTGAGGTCCGTGTCGAGGTCCTTCAGGATGCGGACCACGCCCGAGGACTTCGTCCCGGAGCCGTAGGAGGACACGGCCATCCAGTCCATGGGGTACTGCCCCTGGAGCGCCCGGCACAGGTCGGCCATGACCATCACCGCGCCCTTGAGCACGCCCACGAGCAGGACGTCCCGGCCCCGGTAGTCGGCGTCCACGGCCGCGGCCAGCTCGGCGATCCTCGTGTCGATCTCTTCCTTGGTGTACAGGACCTCGGTGAGATCCCCCTGGACGTTCTCAGCCTTCACGGCGCTCCTCGTGTGATGCGGATGCGGGTCGGGTGGTGTCCGCGGGCCCCGGGCGGACGAGCTCCAGATGTCCCGGGCCGCGGGTGCCCGCCGCCGGGCGGCGCCACACGGACACCTTACCCGCCATCTGCACGGGCCCCGCGGCGCCGTGCCCCGCCGCGAACTCGTCCAGCGCGCCGAGCCGCTCGTGGGCGGGGGTCTGCCCGCCGGCGGCCACCACGGCGGCCGACAGGGCGCGGCGGCGCAGCGCGGGGTGGGCCGCCCGGACGGTGGCGAGGTCGAGGGCCAGGGATCCGGGCAGCTCGGGGGCCGCGGCGCGGGCGCGCTCGAGCAGCTCGGCCGCGGCGCGCTCGAGGTAGTCCGCGTCCGGGCCCAGGATCGCCGCGGAGCGCGCCAGGGCGCGGGCCAGCCCGGGGCCGAGCTCGTCCTCCAGCAGCGGGAGCACGCGGTGGCGGACCCGCGAGCGCATCAGGGTGGTGTCCCGGTTCGTGGGGTCGTGCCAGGGCTCGAGCTGCTCGGCGGCGCAGATCCGCAGGGTCTGCTCGCGGGAGAGGTCGAGGAACGGCCGGAGGTAGGTGACGCCGTCGAGCTCGCGCACGGGCGGCATCCCGGCCAGCGAGCGGGTGCCGGAGCCGCGGGCCAGGCCCAGCAGCACGGACTCCGCCTGGTCGTCCAGGGTGTGGCCGAGCAGCACGGCGTCGGCGCCCGTCCGGGCCACGACCTCCGCGATGCCGGCGTAGCGGGCGGTGCGGGCCGCCATCTCGGGCCCGCCCGCGTCCCGGCGCACGGTCACGGCGGTGACGGCCACGGGGGCCAGCCCGGTCCGCTCGAGCGTGCCGGCGGTGCGGGCCGCGACCGCCGCGGAGTCCTCCTGCAGGCCGTGGTCGACCACCACCGCGCCGACGCGCAGGGTGCCGCGGCGGGCGAAGTGGGCCGCCACGGCGGCCAGGGCGAGCGAGTCGGGGCCGCCGCTGCAGGCGACGAGCACGAGCGGGGTCCGTCCGGGCTCCCGGGGGACGTGCTCCTGCACGGAGGCGAGCACGCGGCGCCGCCCCGCGGCGACGTCCGGGGACAGTCGGCCGCGGCGGGCGAACTGGGTCACCGGCGGGCGTCCTCGCGCTCGCTCGCGGCCTGCTGGTTCTGCGACTCCCGCACGGCCAGGCGCACGACCTTCGCGAGGGTCGGGGCGGTCTCGCCGAGCAGGTCGAGGGCGGCCTCCAGCTCGTGCCGCGGGACCACGTGGGCGAGGGCCGCCACGGCGTTGGTCTCGCTGTGGATGCCCGCCTGGATCTGCGTGGTGGACAGCACGGGCTGCGAGGCCTCGACGGCGGCGAGGGTCTCCTCGATGTCCGGGGTGCCGATGCGCTGCTCCAGCATCACCAGGCGCTCGTAGACCGCCGGGTTGCCGATCTTGATCCGGCGGCCGCTGTTGAGCTGCGACAGCATGGGGGCGGAGAGGCCGAGGACCTCGGCCAGTCGCCGCTGCGTGATGCCGTAGGCCTGGACGACCGTGCCGAAGCGCTCCGACAGGGGCTGGCCGTACAGCTTGACCTGCTGTTCGATGTTCTCTGTGCTCACGTAAAAATCTTGTCACACAATGGTGATCCGTCCTACCGCGTGTCGCGCTGTGACCGGGGCCTCACAGACCATGACGCGGACCCGTACATTGCATGAATCTGCATGTCAAACCGGGGTGCGTGGTCCCTATCACACTTTCGGCGGCTCCGGGGCCGGAACGGGCGGCAGGGTCGGGGATCCCGGGCCCAGCACGCGCTCGATCCATCGCTCGGGGGCGTGGATCTCGGCCTCGCTCGGCAGGTGGTCCGGGGACTCCCAGACGCGGTTGAACCGCTCCAGGCCCACGGTGGCCACCACGGTCGAGACGAACCGCTGGCCGTCGCTGTACTGGCGCATCTTCGCGTCCATCCCGAGCAGGCGCCGGACGAAGCGGTCGAGGCTGCCCTGCAGCTCGGAGCGCCGTTCGAAGCGCCGCCGGATGGTCCTGACGGAGGGCACCACCGAGGCGTCCACCCCGTCCATCACGAAGTTCGCGTGCCCCTCCAGCAGACTCATCACCGCGGTGAGGTGGGAGAGCACCTCCCGCTCCCGCCGGCCCATGAGCAGGCCCACCACGCCGAGGGACGCCCGGGGCTCCTCCGCTCCCCCGCCGCGCCCGGGCAGGGACCGGACCGCCTCCGTGAGCCGAGCCCCGAGGGTCTCGGCGTGGCCCATGAGCGAGTCCGCGAGCTCGTTGATCTGCTCGATCATGTGCTCCCGCAGCCAGGGGGCGGCGGCGAACTGGACGCGGTGGGTCTGCTCGTGCAGGCAGACCCACAGCCGGAAGTCCTCCGGCTCGACGTTGAGCTCCCGCTCGACCGTGAGGATGTTGGGCGCCACCAGCATGAGCCGTCCGCCGGGGTGCCGCCGGGCGGCAGCGGCGGAGACCATCCCGGCGTACGGGTCGTACTGGCCGAGGACCTTCGCCGAGAGGAAGCCGAGCACCGCGGCCATCTCCATGGCCGTGGCCGTGCCGCCGAGCGCGGTGGCGGCCGCGCCGAACTGCTCCGGGCGGCGCCGGCGCAGGGCCTGCACCGCCGGCTCCATGAGCACCTGGAAGGCCTGGGCGTTGGCCTTCGACCAGCCGGCCCGGTCCACGACCAGCACGGTGGAGTCCCGCAGGTCCCGGGCGGCCTCGAGGCCCGTGATCCGGTGCACGTGGTCCACCGACGCCTCGGCGTGGCGACGCAGGGAGGCCACCGCCGCCTGCATGGCCCGGGCGTTCATCCTGGGCCCCGGAGGGGTCAGCCGGGCGGCGGCCGAGGCCGCGAGGTCCCACCGGACGATCCCGGGCGCCTCGGCCTCGGTCTCCGGCGGTCGTTGTGCTGCGCTCATGGCCTCATGCAACCACACGCCCCTGGGAGGCCCCGGCACCGTCCGTCACAGTCGGGCGAGGGCCGCCACGGCACGGTCCACGGCGTCCCGGGCCGCGGCCGGGTCGGTGACCTCGTTGAGCACCACCGAGAACGTCAGCAGCCGCCCCCGTTCCGTGCTGACGTGGCCGCCGAGGGAGACCACGGAGTTCAGCGTGCCCGTCTTCGCCCGCGCCAGGCCGCGCGCGGAGCGCTCGGCGTCGTCGTCGAACCGGTCCTCGAGGGTGCCGCTGCCGCCGGCCACCGGAAGGGCCCGGGCGCCCGGGGTCAGCGTCCCCGTGGGGTCCGTGAGGAGCAGCCGCACCACGTGCTCGATCGTGCGGGCGGGGAGCCGGTCGGCCAGGGACATCCCGGACGCGTCGGAGAGCACGACCCCGTCCGTGCGCACCCCGTGCGCCTCGAGCGCCGCGGCCGCGGCGGCGCGGCCGCCCTCGATGCTCGCGGGCCGGTCCGCGGCCCGGGCCGCGAGCCGCGAGAGGACCTCCGCGAGGTGGTTGTCGGACTCCCTCAGCATGAGCCCGGTCTGCTCGGCGAGGGTCGCGGACTCCACGGCGGCCAGCTCGGGCGCGCCCTCGGGCGCCCGGCCGGGGGCGACGACGGGCACGGGCACCGGCGGCCCGTCCGCGGCGAGCCGGGCCGCGAGCTCGGCCGCGAAGACCTCGGCGACGTCCTGCGCCGCGTTCCGGGGCCGCTCGGGGCCGGGGCCCTCCCCCGCGGGCACGTGGTGGGACCAGAGGGCCAGGGGCGCGACCGGGCCGATCTGGCCCGCCGCGATGTCGCCGGGCGCCCAGTCCGCGTTCACGGCCGGGCCCGTGAACAGGCTGGCGTCCCACCGCACGGTGGTGGGCGCGGGGGCTCCCCGCCCGGCGAGGGCCCGGGCCGTCTCCTCCGCCAGGGTCCGGATCCCGGCCCGGCCCAGCACGGCGTCCGGGTCGGAGCGGCCCGGGCTCAGGAGGGTGTCCCCGCCGCCGACGAGCACCACCGCCCCGGGCTCCCGGCCCTGGACCACCGTGGTGCGCAGCCGCCGGCCGGGGTCGGCGTGGGTGAGCACGGACAGCGCCGTGACGAGCTTCTGGTTCGAGGCGGGGACCAGGGGGACGTCCGGGTCCCGCTCGAGCAGGCGCTCTCCGGTGAGGGCGTCGGCCACGACCACGGAGCGCCGCCCGGCGGGGGCGCCGGCGAGCGCGGGGTCCACCGCCGCGGCCACCTCCCCGGGGCGGGGCACGGGGGCGTCCGGGTCCGGGGGCACCGCCCCCGCCGGGGCGGGCGCCTGCGCCGGGAGCACGCGGGCGGCGGGGAGCTGCCCGCCGTCCGCACCCGGCCCGGGGGGCCAGTGGGGGTGCAGCCAGCCCGCCACCGCGAGGCAGCCGGTGGCGAGCAGCGCCGTCAGGACGCGGCGGCCACGGCCCGGGCGGGCCCGCGGCCCCCGCCCGGCGGGGGGACCGTGGCGTGGGGGACTGCTCATGGGCCCCATTGTGGTCCCCGCGGCGGCGCGGCCGCGGCTGCCGCGCGGGTCCCCGGCGGGCACGGTCCCGGCCCGGGCGGTTACCGCCGCCCGCGGGGCCGCCGCTATCGTGGGTCCCGGATCTGCCCCACCCACACCGGGTGGTGCGGCCGCGCGCGGCCGCTCTGAGCCCCTTCCGGCCCGTCCGGGCCTTCCCAGCACGAGGAGAGACACCATGGAGTTGGACGTCACCATCGAGATCCCCCGGGGATCGCGCGTCAAGTACGAGATCGACCACGAGACCGGCCGCCTGCGCCTGGACCGCGTCCTGTTCACGTCGATGCAGTACCCCGCCCACTACGGCTACTTCGAGGACAGCCTGGGCGAGGACGGCGACCCCCTGGACGCCCTCGTGCTGCTGGACTTCGAGATCGTCCCGGGCGTGCTCGTGGAGTCCCGCCCCATCGCCGTGTTCAACATGAACGACGAGGCCGGCGGGGACGCCAAGATCCTCTGCGTGTCCACGGACAAGCGCTACGACCACATCCAGGGCCTCGACGACATCGACGAGTTCAAGCTCAAGGAGATCCAGCACTTCTTCGAGCGCTACAAGGACCTCGAGCCCAACAAGTGGGTCAAGGGCGAGGGCTGGGAGGGCCGGGAGACCGCGGAGCGCCTCGTCGAGGAGGCCCGCGAGCGCTTCGAGAAGTCGCACTACGAGTCGGCCGCCGAGGCCGAGGAGAAGGCCCCGTCCACCGACTGAGCGGACGGGCGCACCGGCGAGGGGCCGGGGACCGGTGGTCCCCGGCCCCTCGCACGGGCGGGGGGTCCCGGCCGGGTGCGGACGCGACGCCACGTGACGGGCACCCTACAGAGACTCCATGATTTTCGTTATATTGGGATCGGCCGGCTCAGCCGGCCCGACGGTCCCGGGATGCATCCCCCCATCGGCATCCGGGCCGTCGACCGGGATCGAGGTCGCCGGAGCGCACCCGCGAGGTGCCCGGTGGCGGCGGGGGTCCCCCCACCCGCGCCGCATCCCACCGATCTCTCCCGGTCCATCCCGGCGGGCCGGTTGCCGGCCCGCCGGGAGTCGGCCGGCGGGTCTGCGGACCTGCCGGCCGATCCCCGTTCCGCCTCCTTGTGACGTCCGGTGCCTGTGGTTCGATGGAGCCGGACCCGGGACGGACCCGGAGCCGTCGGAAGGATGCGCATGTTCCTGCTGGGCCCCGAGGCGGACCTCGTCTTCTCCGCGAGCGACCTGGTGCGCGCGGCCCAGTGCCCCTACGCGAACCTGTGCGTGCTGGACGAGACGCTGGGCCGGGCGCCCCGCAGCGCCCCCCGTCGGGACCCGATGCTGGCCCGCACGGCCGAGCTGGGCGACGCCCACGAGCACCGGGTCCTGGCCGCCCACCGGGAGGCCTTCGGCCCCTGGGACGCGGCGACCGGGCGGGGCGTGCACGAGGTCGAGCCGGCCCGGCGCATGGACCGGGACGAGCTGACGGCCAAGCACGCCGAGACGCTGCACGCCCTGCGCGCCGGCGCGGACGTCGTCTTCCAGGCCTCCTTCTTCGACGGCAGCTTCCACGGCCGCGCCGACTTCCTCGTCCGCCGCCCTCACGGCGCGTACGCGGTGCACGACACCAAGCTCGCCCGGCACGCGAAGGTCACCGCTCTGCTCCAGCTCGCCGCCTACGCGGACCAGCTCGAGCGGGCCGGCGTGGCCGTGGCCCCCGAGGTCACCCTGGTCCTCGGCGACCGGCGGGAGGCGGTCTTCCCGCTCTCCGAGCACCTGGCGGTCCACCGCGAGCGCCGGGAGCGGTTCGTCGCGGCCGCCGCCGCGCACCGGGCGCGGACGGGCCCCGTGGACTGGCAGGACGACGGCGTCGCCCGCTGCGGCCGGTGCGAGCACTGCACCCGGGCCGTGGCGGAGCACCGGGACCTGCTGCTGACGGCGGGGCTGTCCGTGCGGACGCGCCGGGCGCTGCGCGAGCGGCACGGGGTGCGCACCGTGGACGAGCTCGCGGTGCTGCCGGACCGGGGGCTCCCGGCGGCGGTCCGGCGGCTGCGGGACCAGGCCGCCATGCAGACCGGCCGGGGTGGTGCGGACGGCGCGGTCGAGTACCCGAAGGACGGCGGCACCCGCCGGGTCGCCTACCGGGTCACGAGCAGGGAGCCGCTCCGGCGGCTGCCCGCCCCCGACGCCGGGGACGTGTTCTTCGACTTCGAGGGCGACCCGCTGTGGCAGGACCCCCGGGACCCGGCGTCCTGGGGGCTCGAGTACCTCTTCGGCGTCGTCGAGCAGCCCCCCGCGCCCGGCGCCGCCCCCGTCTTCCGGCCGTTCTGGGCGCACTCCCGGGCCGAGGAGCGGGAGGCGCTGCGGGCCTTCCTGGACTACGTGGCCGAGCGCCGCGCCCGCTTCCCCGGCATGCACGTGTACCACTACGCCGACTACGAGAAGGCCGCCCTGCGCCGGCTCTCGCTCGTGCACGCGGTGGGCGAGGACGCCGTGGACGAGCTGCTGCGCGAGAACGTCCTGGTGGACCTCTACGACACCGTGCGCGGGAGCCTGCGGCTGTCGGAGCGCTCGTACTCCATCAAGGCGCTGGAGCCGCTCTACATGGGCGCGCACCTGCGCGCCGGGGACGTGCTGGACGCCGGCGCGTCGGTGGTCGCCTACGCCGACTGGTGCACGGCCCGGGAGGCCGGGCAGGAGGACGCCGCGGCGCGGCTCCTGGCCGGGATCGCCGACTACAACGAGTACGACTGCCTCTCCACCCTGCGGCTGCGGGACTGGCTGCTGGGCCTCGCCGGGATCTCCCCGGACCCGGCGGACCACCCGCCGCGCCCCGCCCAGGAGCGGCTCGAGCCGCCCGGGGAGCTGCCGGACGCCGGGATGACCGGCGCCGAGCACCGCCTGCACGAGCACCTGGAGGACCCGCGGACCCGGGACGCCCTGACGGAGGAGGAGCGCACGGCCGTCGCGATGGTGGCCTCGGCCACCGGCTACCACCGGCGCGAGCGCAAGCAGTACTGGTGGTCCCACTTCGACCGCCTCGAGGGTCCCGTCGAGGACTGGGAGGACAGCCGCGACGTGTTCGTGGTCCGGCGCGCGGAGGTCCTCGAGGACTGGGCGCAGGACCCGGCGAAGCGCCGCGGTGCCGCGCCCGTCCGGCTGCTGCGCCTCACGGGCCGCTTCGGGGAGGGCTCGACCCCGAGGCCGGGCACCGCCGGGCTGTTCCTGATGTACGGGGCCCCCGTGCCCGCGCACCTGGCCGAGGACGCCGCCCGGCGCGGCAGCGGCCGCGCCGGGGACTGGACCGCCGCGCTCGAGGACCTCGAGGAGCACGAGGACGGCACCGCGGTGCTCACCGTGCGCGAGCGGCTGCGGAAGCCGAGGGACGGGCCGGCCCCCGAGCCCTGGGCGGAGCTGCCGCTCGCGCTGGGCCCGGCCCAGCCGATCGCCACGCGCTCCCTCGAGGAGGCGCTGCAGGACCTGGCCGCGCGCACGGCCGACGCCCTGCCGGGGCTGCCGGACCAGCCCGGCCTCGAGCTGCTCCGGCGCCGTGCGCCGAGGCCTGCGGGCGGCGGTCCCCTGCCGCGTCCGCACGAGGGTCCCGACGGCACGGTCGACGCCGTGGTGCGGTCCCTGCGCACCCTCGACCGCACCTTCCTCGCCGTCCAGGGGCCTCCGGGCAGCGGCAAGACGTTCCTGGGCTCCCACGTCATCGGCCGGCTCGTGGAGGCGGGCTGGCGGATCGGGGTGGTGGCGCAGTCCCACGCCGTCGTGGAGAACCTGCTCACGGGGGTGCTCGAGAAGGGCGGGGTGGCCCCCGAGCGGGTCGGCAAGAAGCCGTCCTCCTCCCGGGCCGCGGACCGGCAGGTGCCGTGGTGCGACGTCCCGGGGAAGGACTTCGCGGCGTTCCTCGCGGACGGCGGCGCCGTGGTCGGCGGCACCGCCTGGGACTTCTCCAACGCCCGGAACCTGGAGGACGAGGCGCTCGACCTGCTCGTGGTGGACGAGGCCGGGCAGTACTCGCTCGCCAACACCCTGGCCGTGTCCCGCGCCGCGCGGCGCCTGCTGCTGCTGGGAGACCCGCAGCAGCTGCCCCAGGTCTCCCAGGGCACCCACCCCCTGCCCGTGGACGAGTCGGCCCTGGGCTGGCTCTCCCGGGGATCCCCCACCCTGCCCGCCGAGCACGGCTACTTCCTGGACCGCACCTGGCGGATGCACCCGGCCCTGTGCGAGCCGGTCTCCGAGCTGTCCTACGCGGGCCGGCTCGGGTCCGCCCCGGCCGCGGGCCGCCGCGAGCTCACCGGCGTGCCCCCCGGCCTGCGGATCTGCTCCGTGGAGCACACCGGCAACCGCACGTCCTCGCCCGAGGAGGCCCGGCGCGTGGTGGAGCTGGCCCGGGAGTTCGTCGGGACGCCCTGGCGCTCCGGCCCCGACGCCCTCCCCCGGGCGCTGACGCCCGAGGACGTGCTCGTGGTGGCCGCCTACAACGCCCAGGTGGAGCTGATCGGCCGCGAGCTCACCGCCGCGGGGCTGCGGGATGAGGAGGGCGGCGGGGTGCGCGTGGGCACCGTCGACCGGTTCCAGGGCCAGGAGGCGCCCGTGGTGATCGTCTCGATGGCCGCCTCCGCCGCCGACGGCCCGCGCGGCATGGAGTTCCTGCTCTCGCCCCACCGGCTCAACGTGGCCGTCTCCCGGGGGCAGTGGTGCGCCGTGCTGGTGCGCTCCCCCGACCTGACGGACTACCTGCCCGCCACCCCGGAGGCGCTGCAGGTGCTGGGCCGCTTCACGCGGCTGTGCCGCCACGGACGGCCCGCGGGGCTGCCGTGAGCCGCGACCGCGTGCCCTACGTCCTGCACTTCGAGTCCCGGACGGTGGTGCTCGGGGAGCCGGCGCACCTGGAGGAGCTGGACGCCCTGCTGCGCCGCGCCGACGTCCCGACCCGCCCGACCTACTGGCACGGCATGCGGCGCGAGGACCCGGGGGCGGCGCTCAACAGCGTGGGCACCGACCTGACCGCCGCGCAGTTCTGGGACCGGGTGGACGCCGGGGCCTTCGCCGCCGCCCGCTGGCCCGTGGACCTCGACGGCCCCCTCTACCTGCCGGCCCCGCCGGACTGGCTGCAGCGGGCCCGGGCCTGGGAGTACGACCCCCTGGCCCCTCCCCTGGGCGCCGCGGCACCGGGCGGGTGGCTGCGGGTCCCCGGCTGGGCGGGCACCGAGAACACCGACGCCGGGGCGCCCGTGGGGCTGCTCCAGCTGACCGACCCGGACTCCTTCTGGGTGCTCGGCTCCGACGCCGACCTGGCGGAGGTCGCCGCCACGGCCCGGGAGCTGACCCGGTTCCGGCAGGGCTTCGACCGGCTCACCGCCTACTTCGGCCCCGACGACCGGATCGGCTGCCTGCGCCTGCCGCTGGTGTGCCGGGAGCCCCTGGAGGACGAGCTGCTGGTGCAGGGCGTCGACATCGAGCCGAGGTTCTGGGAGTGAGGCCCCGCCGCGCCCCCGCTCCGCGGCGGCCCGTGTGACCGATACTGGGACCGTGTACGTCGTGACCCTGGAGCAGCGCCGCCGCGAGGCCGGCGACCTCGCGCCGGGCCTCCTGCGCCGCCTCGCGGAGCTGGAGACCGTGGTGCCGTTCCAGCGCGCCCGGGCGCGCACGGTCCAGGGCATCACCGCGGACCCCGGTGCGGCAGTCGCGGCCGCGCTGGCCGGGCTGCGCGGCGGGGCCTGGCGGGTGGGGATCGGCGTGGGACCGGTCCGGTTCGAGAGCGCGACCGACCCGGAGGGCCGCACGGGCCTGCGGGCCGACGGGCCCGGGGCGGCGCACGGGCACCGCGCCGCCGAGGCCGCCGCCGGGCGGGTGCCGGTGTGCGTGGCCGCCGAGGACGCCCCCGCCGCGGCGCAGGCGCAGGCCGTGCTGCGGCTGCTGGGCGGGATCGTGGCGGAGCGCACCGACGCGGAGTGGCGCGTGGTGGACCTGCTCGTGCCGGGGGCCCGCGGGCAGCAGAAGCTCGTGGCCGCCGAGCTCGGCATCTCCCCGCAGGCCGTGTCCAAGGCGGTCGCGCGCACCCGGTGGCAGGAGGAGTGGGACGCCCGGCCCGCCGCGGCCCGGCTGCTGGACCTGTGCGAGCCGGCCCCGGACGGGCCGGCGCACGGCGGGGCTCAGGGCTCGACGATGAACCCCTCGGAGAGCATCCACTCGTAGGCGACGTCGGCGGGATCCCGGCCCTCGACGTCCACCTGGCGGTTCAGCTCCTGCATGACGTCGTCGGTCAGCGCCGCGGAGATCGGCTCCATGATCTCCTCCACCCGCGGGAACTCCTCCAGCAGCTCGGTGTTGTACACCGGCGCCGCGTTGTAGGCGGGGAAGAACTGCCGGTCGTCCTCCAGCACGGTCAGGTCCAGGGCGGGGATGCGCCCGTCCGTGGAGAAGACCTCCCCGAAGTTGCACTCCCCGTCGTCCGTGGCCGAGTAGATGGCGCCGGTGTCGTAGATGCCGATGTTGTCCTCCGGCACCTCGCTGCCGCGGTCCAGGCCGTAGTGGGCGAGCAGGGGCGTGAGCCCGTCGCTGCGGGAGTTGAACTCGGACTCCACGCAGAAGGTGCGCTCCGCCACGGGCAGGGACGCGATGTCCGAGATCGTCTCCAGGTCGTTGGCCTCCGCGTACTCGGAGCGCACGGCCAGGGCGTAGGTGTTGTTGAGGGCGGCCGGCTGCCCCCACGTCAGCCCGTTCTCGAGGTCGGCCTCGCGCACGGCCTCCCACTGCTCCTGCTGGTCGGGGATGCCGGTCTCGTTGCCCATGTACGTCAGCCAGGCCGTGCCGGTGTACTCGAACGTGAGGTCGGCGTCGCCGCTGAGCATGAGCTCGCGCACGGGCTGGGAGCCGGGGACGTTGGTGATGTCCTCGGTCTCGAAGCCCGCGGCCTGCATGGCCAGCACCGCGATCTTGCCGAGGATGAGCTGCTCGGTGAAGTTCTTGGACGTCACCCGCACCTCCGTGTCCTCCGCGCCCTCGACGGGCTCGATGGAGCCGGGATCGGCGGCGGGGACGTAGGCGGTGGAGGGCTCGAGCCCGCACCCGGTCAGGAGCAGGCCGGCGCAGGAGAGCAGCAGGGCGCCGCCGGCGGCACGGGAGGTTCTCATCGCAGTCCCTTCGGGCGCGCGACGTGCTCCACCACGCGGCCGATCCAGTCGATGGTGAGCGCGAGCAGCGCCACCAGGATCGAGCCGGCGATGAGCACCCGCACGAGGTTGAGGTTGACCCCGGTCGTGATGAGCAGGCCGAGGCCGCCGCCGTTGACGAACGTGGCCAGGGTCGCGGTGCCGACCACCAGGATCAGGGCGGTGCGGACCCCGGCCAGCATGACGGGCACGGCCAGGGGCAGCTCCACGCGGAACAGGACGGACGCGGCGCTCATCCCCATGCCGCGGCCGGCCTCCACGAGGCTGCGGTCCACGCCGTCGAGGCCGACCATGGTGTTCTTGAGCACGGGCAGGATGGCGTAGACGATGAGCGCGACCACCGCGGCCTGGAAGCCGAAGCCGAACCAGAAGGCGAACAGGACGATCAGGCCCACCGCCGGGGCGGCCTGGCCGATGTTCGCCAGCGCGATCACCGGGCCGGTGAGGAAGCGCAACGGCCTGCGGGTCAACAGGATGCCCACCGGGATCGCGATCAGCAGCACCACCACCGTGGCCACGACGGTGAGCTGCAGGTGCTCCACGGTGTAGCCCCACAGGGACCCGGGGCTCAGGGTCACGGCCTCCGTCTCCGTGAGGTCCGCCGTGGACAGCCACAGCACGAGCAGCCCCAGCGCCGCGAGGATGATCAGGGGCTGCAGGAGCAGGCCCTTCCAGGTGTGCTGGTCGGTGTCGACCGGGGCCGGGCGGGGCCCGGCGGCGTCACCGGGGTCCTGCTCCTCCGCGGCGGGGCGCTCGGTCTGCGTGCTCATCGGTCCCCTCCTCCGGAGCTCGTGCTCACGGCGGGCATCTCGCCCGTGTTGTGGCCCAGCGGCGCGTCCTCCGCGGCGACGGCCCGGCGGGCCTCGGTGATCGCGGCCATGACGGTCTCCACGTAGATGACGCCTTCGAACACGTCCCGGGACCCCACCACCAGGGCGGCCCCGGTGCTGGAGACGAGCATCGTGTCCAGGGCGTCGTTGAGCGTGGAGCCCGTGCCGACCAGGGGCAGGCGCTCGTTGCGCTCCGCGGGGACGGTGCCGAAGCGCTCCAGCTGCCGGCGGGAGGGCCAGGACAGCGGCCGGCCGCGGTCGTCGAGGACCACGACGTCGCGGGTGCCCGCCTCGTCGGCGCGCCCGAGCACCGCCCGGACGTCCTCGCCCGGACGGGTGGTCACCGCGGGCACGAGGTCGACCTCCCGGACGCGGGTGAGGGTGAGCTGCTTGAGGCCCGCGCCCGAGCCGATGAAGTCCTCCACGAACTCGTCGGCGGGCTCGGCGAGGATCCGCTCCGGGGCGTCGTACTGCACGATCCGGGCACCCTCGTCGAAGACCGCGATCCAGTCGCCGAGCTTGACGGCCTCGTCGAAGTCGTGGGTCACGCACACGATGGTCTTCTGCAGCTCGTGCTGGATGTTGATGAGCTCGTCCTGGAGCCGCTGGCGGGTGATGGGGTCCACCGCACCGAAGGGCTCGTCCATGAGCAGCACGGGCGGGTCCGCGGCGAGGGCCCGGGCCACGCCGACCCGCTGCTGCTGCCCGCCGGAGAGCTCCCGGGGATAGCGGTCGCGGTAGACGGCCGGGTCCAGGGAGACCAGCTCGAGGAGCTCGTCCACCCGGGCGGCGATGCGCCCGCGGTCCCAGCCGAGCATCTTCGGGACCATGCCGATGTTGGTGGCCACGCTCATGTGCGGGAACAGCCCGCCGGCCTGGATGACGTAGCCGATGCCGCGGCGCAGCTCGTCGCCGTTCATCGAGGTCACGTCCTGGCCGTCGATGACGATCCGGCCCTCGGTGGGCTCGATGAGCCGGTTGATCATCTTCAGCGTGGTGGTCTTCCCGCACCCGGAGGGCCCCACGAGCATGACGATGCTGCCGGCGGGGATCTCCAGGGTCAGGCCGTCGACCGCGGCGCGGGCCTGCCCGGGGTAGCGCTTGGAGACGTTCTCCAGCAGGATCCGGGCGCCGGTGACGGAGGAGTCGGTGCTGGTGGTGGTCACGGAGTCAGACACGGATACCTCGCGATGTGGTGAGTCGGCCGAGCAGCACGAGCAGCCCGTCCAGGATGAGTGCGACGACGATGACGGCGACGACGCCGGTGACCACCGACGCGAACGAGTTGGCGCCCCCGAGGCGCGACAGGCCCGAGAAGATGAAGCCGCCCAGCCCCGGGCCCAGTACGTAGGCCGCGATGGCGGCCACGCCCATCACCATCTGCGCCGAGACCCGCATGCCGGCCTGGATGACCGGCCAGGCCATCGGCAGCTCCACGCGCAGGAAGGTCGCCGCGCGGCCCATGCCGAGCCCGCGCGCGGCCTCCACCGTGGACGGCGGGACCCCGGCCAGCCCGACCACCGCGTTGCGCAGCACGGGCAGGACGGCGAAGAAGGTGACGACGACGACGGCGGGGGTCACCCCGAAGCCCAGGGGCGCGATCAGCAGGCCGATGAGCGCGAAGGAGGGGATCGTCAGGCCCACGGCGGAGAGATTGTTGGCCACGGCGGTGAGCCGCGGCGAGCGGTAGCACAGGGCCGCGAGGCCCACGGCGAGGACGGTGGCCAGGACCAGGCACTGGACCACCAGGGAGAAGTGCTGCCACGAGGAGAAGAGGATCTGCTCCCACCGGTCGGACACGTACTCGATCACGGTGCACCCCTCCGTCGTCGTCGATGACGTCGTCACCCGGTCTACCCGAAACCCTACCATTCCGGATTTCTGGAGGTGACGAAGGTCACAGCGGTGCCGGGGGTGCGCCGCGGGGCGCGGCTCAGAGCAGCGAGCGCAGGATGCGGGCGACCCCGTCCTCGTAGACGGTGTGCGTCACCTCGTGGCACGCGGCCGCGACCTCGTCCGGGGACTGGCCCATGGCCACGCCGCGGGCGGCCCAGTCGAGCATCTCGATGTCGTTGCGGCCGTCGCCGACCGCCACCGTGTGGGAAGGGTCCACGCCCAGCCGGCGGCGCACCTGCTCGAGCGCGCTGGCCTTGGAGACGCCGTTGGCGGCGATGTCGAGCCAGGCGCTCCAGCCGACCGAGTAGGTCACCCCGTGCAGCCCCGCCTCGTCGATCGCCAGGGCGAACTCCTCGGGGGTGTGCTCGGTGCTGTACACCACCATCCGCACGGCCTTCATCCGGGCCAGCTCGTGCAGGTCCACGCCGATCGCCTCGATGCCGAAGGACGCGTCCTGGAAGCGCTCCGTGGAGTAGAAGGACCCGTCCTCGGTCTCGAGGGCGAACTTCGCCGTGGGCAGGCGCTGCTCCAGGGCCTCGAGGGCCTGGCCGGGGTCGAAGGAGACGCACTCCAGCACCCGGTGGTACGCGGGCAGCTCCGGGTCCAGCTCGAGGGTCATCCCCCCGTTGGAGCACACGGCGTAGCCGCGCTCCTGGCCGATGAGCTCCACCACGGGCAGGGTGGCCCCCTTGGAGCGCCCGGTGGAGATGACCACGTGGTGGCCGGCCTCGAGCACGGCCTGGGCCGCCTCGCGCACCGGGCGGGACATGTGGCCGTCGTGGTCGACGAGGGTGCCGTCGACGTCGAGGGCCACGAGGTAGCGGACGCCCGCCTCCTTCCGCCACCCGTTCGAGCGGGGCGGCTGGACCTTGAGCGGGATCCGGACGTCGGCGGCGGAGCGCGCGGGCGCGGTGGTGCCGCCGGCGGTGTCGCTGAGGTCCTCCGAGTGCTCGACCTTCAGCGGGACGGTGGAGTTGATGCCGACGAGTTCGTGCTGGTCCTCGGTGCCAGCGGTCTTTTCTTTTGTCATGCGGGACATGGTGCCACACCACACCGACAGGATGGCCGAGATTTCGATGCGAGATGAACGGGAGCCGAACGCCGTCCGGCGGCTCAGCGACGGACGGGGATGACCTCCTGGCCGCGCAGGTACGGCCGCAGCGCCTCGGGGACGCGCACCGAGCCGTCGGCCTGCTGGTGGGTCTCCAGGATGGCGGCCAGCCACCGGGTCGTGGCCAGGGTCCCGTTGAGGGTGGCCACGGTGCGGGTGCCGCCCTTGCGGAGCGTGCCGGCGGCGTCCGTGGTCTCCGGCAGCCGCTCGCGGATGTTGAGCCGCCGCGCCTGGTAGGTGGTGCAGTTCGAGGTGGAGGTCAGCTCCCGGTACTTGCCCTGGGTGGGCACCCACGCCTCGCAGTCGAACTTGCGGGCGGCGGAGGTGCCGAGGTCCCCGGCGGCGGTGTCGATCACGCGGTAGGCGAGCTCGCACTTGGCGAGCATCTCCTCCTCCCACGCGAGCAGCCGCGCGTGCTCGGCCTCCGCGTCCTCCGGGGAGCAGTAGACGAACATCTCGAGCTTGTTGAACTGGTGCACGCGGATGATGCCCCGGGTGTCCTTGCCCCCGGAGCCGGCCTCGCGGCGGTAGCAGGAGGACCAGCCGGCGTAGCGCAGCGGCCCCGCGGAGAGGTCGAGGATCTCGTCGGCGTGGAACCCGGCGAGGGGCACCTCGGAGGTCCCCACCAGGTACAGCTCGTCCTTGCCCACGTGGTAGATCTCGTCCGAGTGCGCGACGTCGAAGCCCGTGCCGCTCATGATCTCGGGGCGCACCAGGTTCGGGGTGGTCATCGGGACGAACCCGTTGTCCACGGCCTGGTCCTGGCCCATGAGCAGCAGGGCGGTCTCGAGCCGGGCGACGTCCCGCTTGAGGAAGTAGAACCGGGCACCGGAGACCTTGGAGCCGCGCTCCATGTCGATGCCGTCCACCAGCTCCCCGATCTCGAGGTGGTCCCGCGGCTCGAACCCCTCGGCGGCGAAGTCGCGGGGCTCCCCGACCGTGCGGAGCAGGACGAAGTCGTCCTCGCCGCCCGTGGGGACGCCCTCGAGAACGAGGTTGTCCACGACCGCCAGGAGCTCGTCCTGCCGGGAGCGGGCGGTCTCGGACGCGGCCTGCGCCTCCTTGACCCGGGCCGCCAGCTCCTTCACCTCGGCGAGCAGGGCCTGCTTCTCCTCGCCCCGGGCGCGGGCGACCTGCTTGCCGAAGGCGTTCTGCTCGGCCCGCAGGGACTCGTAGTCGGTGATCAGCCGGCGGCGCTCGACGTCGGCCTCCAGGATCCGGTCGATCAGGGAGACGTCCGCCCCGCGGGCACGCTGGGAGGCGCGGAAGTCGTCGGGGTTCTCACGGAGCTGGTTGATGTCGATCACCCTGACAGGGTACCCAAGTCCCCGCGAGGCGCCCGGGTTAGGGTGGAGGCCCGCCGCGATCCGCCCGGTGCCCCGGGCCCGCGGCACCGCGCCGGGGTCCACCGCCCCCGCGCACGGTGCCACCGGTCCCCCGCGCCGCAGAACCGAGGAGTCCTTCCGTGACCGCCACTCCAGTGGCCCCCAAACGGGTCGCCGTCGTCATCAACCCCATCAAGGCCGATGCGGACGTCGCCCGCGACGCGGTCATCATCGGCTGCCGCAAGGGCGGGTTCCCGGACCCGGTGTTCTTCGAGACCGCGGAGGACGACCCCGGCACCGCCATGACCCGGCGGGCCCTCGAGCAGGACGTGGACCTGATCGTCGCCGCCGGCGGTGACGGCACGGTCCGGGCGGTCGCGGAGGCCCTGATCGGCAGCGACACCCCGCTGGGCCTCATCCCGCTGGGCACCGGCAACCTCCTGGCCCGCAACCTGGGCGCCGACCTCGGCGATCCGCACCGCAACGTGGACATCGCGCTCTTCGGCGCCGAGCGGGCCATCGACATGGCCACGTTCCGCGTGGAGCTCCACGACGGGACGGTGCGGGACCACGCCTTCTGCGTGATGGGCGGGGCCGGTTTCGACGCCCAGATCATGACGGACACCCGGGACGAGCTGAAGAAGCTGGTCGGGTGGGCCGCCTACGGGGAGGCCGGCGTCCGGCACCTGATCGCGCCCCCGCGGTGGGCCCGCTTCCGGATCGACGACGGCGAGTGGCAGAGCCGCCGGGTGCGCTCCGTGATGGCCGCCAACTGCGGCATCCTCACGGCGGGCCTGATCCTGGTGCCGCAGGCGAAGATCAACGACGGCCTGCTGGACCTCGTGGTGATGTCCCCGCGCAGCACGCTGGAGTGGGCGCTGATGGCCGCCAAGGTCGTGTTCCGGCAGCGGCGCGACCTGCCCGTGATCGAGTTCTTCGCCGCGAAGAAGGTGCGCGTGGAGTTCCACGAGCCCATCGAGTCCCAGATGGACGGGGACGGCACGGGGCTGATCAACGGGTTCGAGTCCGAGATCCTGCCGGGCGCGCTCTCCGTGCGGGTGCCGCCCACGCAGGGCGACTGACGCCCGGGGCGACACAGCACAGCGGCACGGCAGCGGTACGGCGGCGGTACGCCGGCGGCCTGCGGGCGGTCCGTGCTCGGGCCGGGCAGGGCGTCAGTCCGCGGGACCGGGCCTGCGGCTCAGCCCCGCCACGAACGCCCCCACGAGCCCGAGCACGGCCAGGCCCACGGCCAGCAGCGGTCCCCGGCCGCGGTCGGTGAGCGCGGGGCCGGGCTCCGGGACCACCCGGGAGGCCGGCACGAGGTCGAGGGCGTCGGCGGCCCGCGGGTCGCCGACGACGGGGCCCGGCCCGACCTCGGCGCGGACCACCGGGGCCGGCTCGGGCGGCGCGGACGCCGCCGCGGACGCCGCCGCGGGCGGGGCGGCGAGCGCACAGGCCAGCAGGGCCGGGGCGGCGGCGAGGGCGAGGCGGCGGGCGGCGGGAGCGGGCATGGTGGCACCTCCGGTCGGGCTCGGTCCCGACCCGGGGGGTCGATCGACACCGGCTGAAGATCGCGGGCACGGACGCGCCCGCACCCCCATGGTGCATGCATTCGCAATTGCTAACAAGCGGGGGCGCGGTGCACGACGCCCCGTTACGCGGGTCCCGTCCCGCCCGCGGCGGAAGGCCCGGCCGCGGCGGAGGGCCCGGCCGGGGCGCGGGGATCCCGTCCCTGCAGGGCCGCGACCCAGGCCTCCGCCTCGCGGAACGCGCCGTCGGAGTGCTGCCGGGCGACGGTCGCCACCTTGTGGTCGGCCCGCGGGTAGGAGCCGAGGAAGCGCGTGCTGGGGCAGACCCGGCGCAGCCCCTCGAGGGCGTCGGCCACGCGGGCGTCGAGGATGTGGCCGTCCACGTCCACGCTGAAGAAGTACTCCCCGAGGAAGTTGCCGGTGGGCCGGGACTCGATCCGCGAGAGGTTGACCCCGCGGGTGGCGAACTGCTCGAGGATCTCCATCAGGGCCCCGGCCCGGTCCTCCCACAGCGGGATGACGAGGGTGGTGCGGTCCGCGCCCGTGCGCGGCGGCAGCGGCGCCCCGGGCCGGGCGACGAGCACGAAGCGGGTGACCGCTGCCCTGTTGTCCCCGATGTCCTCCGCCAGCACCGCGAGTTCGGGGTGCTGCTCGACGACCACGGGCGAGCAGACCGCGGCGTCGAAGCCGGCGGTCCGCGCCGGGCCCTCCTGCTCCCCCGGCGCCCCGGGGAGCAGGGCGAGCGCCGCCGCCGCCGTGGAGGACGCCGGGACGTAGCCGACGCCCGGCAGCCGCTCGTCCATCCAGCCCCGCACCTGGGCCCAGGCGTGGGAGTGCGTGGAGACGGTGCGGACGTCGGCGAGCGCCGTGCCCGGCGGGGCCACGAGCACGAAGCTGATGGGCACGAGCGCCTCCCGGACGATGCGCAGCTCGCTGCCGGTGGCCACGGCGTCGAGGGTCGCGGTCACCCCGCCCTCCACGGAGTTCTCGATGGGCACCATGGCGGCGTCGACGTCGCCGGACCGGACGGCGGCGAGGGCCACGGGCACGGAGGACACGGGGACGCGCTCGGCCTCCCGGGCGCCCTCGACCCCCAGCAGCGCCGCCTCCGTGAAGGTGCCGGCCGGCCCCAGGTAGGCGTACCTCAACGGACGGTCGGGGTCTCGCCCGTCTCGGACACCATGGGCTTCTCGGCGTCCATCCACGCCCCCATGCCGCCCAGGACGTTGACGGGGTCGAAGCCGTACTGCTGCAGGTAGGCCGTGGCCTTGAGCGAGCGGCCCCCGGAGCGGCAGATCACGTACACGTCCTCGTCCACGGGCACCTCGCCGTAGCGCTCCGGGAGCTGCCGGAGCGGGATGTGCTGGGCGCCGGCGATGTGCCCGGCCTCCCACTCCTCGTCCTCGCGCACGTCCAGGATGCGTGCGCCCTCGGGGATCTCCTCCACCGGGGCGCTGGGCAGGCTGTTCAGGTTGTCCATCGTCCGGGTCCTCTCTCTTGCGGCTGTCTGGCGGCCAACGGCTCTCTCGGGACCAGCCTAGTGCGCACCGCACCGGCGGCTCCCGGACGGGGTCGGCCCGGCACCCGACCGTGGCACCCCGGACGGGCGGCGAACGGGGCGCCCCGGTGCCGGGACGCGGGGCCGAGGCGCCCCGGGCGGCGCAGGTCTGTCAGGGAGCACACAGAATCGAAACAATGCCTGTATAAATTGTGCCCTCGCCGCCGGGAGTGCCGCGCGGCAGGTCCGACCGGGCACGCCCTGCCCGGCGCCCTCGACAGAAGGAACCACGCCCATGAGCACCAACGAATCCCGGGGCGCGACGCCGCTCGCCCCGGACCGCGAGGACCACGGCTTCAAGAAGGTCCTCGGCCGCCTCGACGCGATCGCCCTCGGCTTCGGCGCCATGATCGGCTTCGGCTGGGTCATCCTCACCGGCGAGTGGCTCGCCGAGGCCGGGACCATGGGCGCCGTGCTGGCCCTCGTCACCGGCGGGCTCATCATGGCCGTCGTGGGGCTCGTCTACGGCGAGCTCGTCGCCGCCATGCCGTACGCCGGCGGGGAGCACAACTACCTCATGCGCGGCATGGGCGCGCGCTGGGCGTTCGTGGGCTCCTGGGCCATCACGGGCGGCTACATCACCATCGTGGCCTTCGAGGCCGTGGCGGTGCCGCGCACCGCGCAGTACATCTTCCCCGGCCTGAGCCAGATCCCGCTGTGGACGGTGGCCGGCTTCGAGGTGAACCTGACCTGGGCGCTGGTGGGGGCCCTGACCGCCGTGCTCATCACCGGGATCAACATCCGGGGCGTCAAGCACGCCTCCGTGGTGCAGATCTTCGTGATCCTCTTCCTGCTGATCGTGGGGCTCATGATGCTCTTCGGCGCCTTCACCGAGGGCTCCGCGGCCACCATGGAGCCGTTCTTCACGCCCGGGACCGCCGGCTTCTTCCTCGTGCTCGTGACCGTGCCGTTCCTGTTCGTCGGCTTCGACGTCATCCCCCAGGTCTCCGAGGAGATGCACCTGCCGCCCAAGAAGCTCGGCGGCACCATCATCATCTCGGTGCTGCTCGCCGCCGCCTGGTACGTGATGGTCGTGCTCACCACCTCGGCGTCCATGTCCGCCGGGGAGCTCGCCGGCGCGGACATCGCCGTGGCCGACGCCATGGGCTCGGTCTTCGACAGCACGGTCGTGGCCAACCTGCTCATCGCCGGCGGTCTCGCCGGCATCCTGACCTCCTGGAACTCGCTCCTCATGGGTGCCTCCCGCCTGCTGTGGGCGCTCGGCAACTCCCGGATGGTGCCGCGGTGGTTCGGGCGCCTGCACCCGAAGTACGGCACCCCGGCCAACGCCCTGCTCTTCGTGGGCGCCGTGTCCTTCGTGGCGCCGTTCTTCGGCGCGGAGATGCTCGGCTGGCTCGTGGACTCCGGGTCCCCGTCCATCGTGATCGCCTACGCCCTGGTCTCCGTGGTCTTCGTGATCCTGCGCCGGCGCGAGCCCGGCATGGAGCGCCCCTTCCGGATCGGCGGCCGCCGCCACGGCGGCACCGCGATCGGCGTGCTCTCCGTGGTCCTGTGCCTGGCTCTCATCAGCCTCTACCTGCCCGGGATGCCCGCGTTCCTGAGCGCCCCCGCCTGGACGATCTTCGGGCTGTGGTGGCTGCTCGGGCTCGTGTTCCTGCTCCGGATCCCCACCGGGATCCGGCCGGGCGCCGACGCCGAGCACCGGCTCGTCGCCGAGGTGGAGCGCCGCCGGCAGCAGGCCTGAGCCGGTCGCGGCGCCGGGAACCTCTGCCCTAGGCTGTCCCCGGCGCGCCGCCGACGAGGCCGTCGCAGAGGAGGACTGCCCATGGTCACGGTCGCCCAGGTGCTCGGCCTCCCCGGGCTGGGACTGGAGCCCGTCGTGGAGGCGGCCACCGATCTGCCCGTGAGCTGGGTGGTGACCAGCGAGCTCGCCGACCCCACCCCGTACCTCGAGGGCGGCGAGATCCTGCTGCTGACCGGCATCCACACCTCCGCCCGCGAGCACTCCTGGACGGAGTACGTCGGCCGCCTCACGGACCGGGGCGTGGTGGCGCTGGGCTTCGGCGTGGGCGGACGGCTGTCCCACCTCCGCGTGCCGGACGCCCTCGCCGCCGCGTGCCGGGACGCCGGAATGACCCTGTTCCGGGTACCCGAGCGCACGCCCTTCCTGGGCATCATCCGCGCCGCGGCCGAGATGCGGGCGGCCGAGGCGCGCACCGCCCTCGAGACGATGCTCTCGGAGCAGCGGAGCCTGACGCGGGCGGCCGTGGGGCGCGACGGCCCGGCCCGCGTGGTCCGCACGCTGGTGGCGGTGCTCGGCGGCGGATGGGCGGGCGTGTGCACAGCAGACGCCCGGATCGTGGAGCGCTCCGGTCCCGGGATGCCCGAGCTGCCCTCGGGCCGGACGCTCCCCGACCTCCTCGACCGGCTGCGTCCGGCCGGGCTGCGCGGGTCCCTGAGCGAGTCCGGCCCGGCGGGCGCGGTGGTCGTCCACCCCCTCGGGGTGGACGACGCCCCCCGGAGCTACCTCGTGGTGTCCCTGCCCGACGCGTTCGATCCCGTCCGGACCGGCGTGATCGCCACCGCGGTGGCCCTGCTCTCGCTGCACGCGGAGCGTGCCGCGGAGCAGGCGCTGTTCCGCCGCCGGGTCCGGGCGGGGGCCCTCGCCCTCCTGCTCAACGGCGAGGTGCGCTCGGCGGACGCGCTGCTGGAGGTGGCGGACGACACGACGTGGTCGACGGCCGCGCGGGTGCGGGTGGCCCGCCTGCTGGGCGGCGCCGAGGAGCTCCGGGACGGCGTGCGACGGCTCGAGGCGCACACCGCCCGTGGCACGCGACCCGTGCTCGTCGGGGCGCCGGCCACGGAGCCGTCCGGGCAGCAGACCGCCGCGGTGCTGCTCGAGGACCTCCCGGAGCGGCTGGCCGAGGTGCGCGCCGCCGCCGAGGCCTCAGGGCTGCGGGCCGGCATCGGCGGCCCGTCGGACGTGCACGAGACGCACGCGAGCGACCGGGAGGCCCGCGAGGCCCTGGAGCGCACGACGGACCGCCAGCGCGTCGGCACGTGGGACGACCTCGTGGCGGGCGGCGTCGCCGGCCTGCTGCCCCCGGAGGCAGCCCGGGCGTGGGCCCGGCAGCTGCTGCGCCCCGTCGACCGGGCCGGGCGGCTGGCCCTGCTGCGCACGTTCCTCGCGCACAACGGCAACCGGAGCGGAACCGCCGAAGCCCTGGGGATCCACCGCAACACCCTGCAGCAGCGGCTGCAGGACATCGAGGAGGTCCTCGGCCGGTCCGTGGACGATCCGCAGCTGCGCGCGGAGCTGTGGATCGCCCTGCGCCTCCATGAACGGTCCGACCGGCCGGCTCCGTGATCCGCCGCCGGGATTTCCGGTGCAGCATGCACAACGACCCCGCGAAGATTCAGCATCCTGCTGGGTGCCTGCGGGGCTAGCCTGGAGCTGTCGAGGGACCGCGGCGGCCTTCGGCACCGACTCCACCCCGGCTCGACGTCGCACGGTGACGGCTCCCCACGGAGAGGCCGGCCCGGAGTCCTACGATGGACGGGCGGGCCCAGTGCTGTCGCCCGCCCGTCCGACGACCCCCTTGACGCAGCGAAGCGGCACCGGTGCCCGGTGGCGTCGCCGCGTCGACGAAGAGAGGCTGATACATGAGCACCACGGACAAGGCCCCCGCGGCCCCCGGCATCCAGGAGCGCATCGAGGCGGTCCTGGCCAAGACCCCGACCGGACTGCTGATCGGCGGCCAGTGGCGCGACGCCTCGGACGGGGGCACCTTCGAGGTGGAGAACCCCGCCACCGGCGAGGTGCTCGCGACCATGGCCTCGGCCACCCGCGAGGACTCCCAGGCCGCGATGGACGCCGCCGCCGACGCCCAGGAGTCCTGGGCCCGGACCCCGGCCCGGGAGCGCTCGGAGATCCTGCGGCGCGCCTTCGACCTCGTGCAGGAGCGCGCCGAGGACCTCGCCCTGCTGATGACCCTGGAGATGGGCAAGCCGCTGGCCGAGGCCGCCGGGGAGGTCAAGTACGGCGGGGAGTTCCTGCGCTGGTTCGCCGAGGAGGCCGTGCGCGACTACGGCCGCTACATGGACACCCCCGAGGGCAACCTGCGGATGCTGGTCACCCACAAGCCCGTGGGCCCGTGCCTGCTGATCACCCCGTGGAACTTCCCGCTGGCGATGGCCACCCGCAAGGTCGCCCCGGCCGTGGCCGCCGGGTGCACCATGGTGCTCAAGCCGGCGCGCCTGACCCCGCTGACCTCCCAGTACTTCGCCCAGCTCATGCTGGACGCGGGCCTGCCCGCCGGTGTGCTCAACGTGGTCTCCTCGAAGTCCGCCTCCGCGGTCTCCGAGCCGATCATGGCCGACCCGCGGCTGCGGAAGGTCTCCTTCACCGGCTCCACCCCGGTGGGCAAGCAGCTGATGAAGCTGGCCACGGACAACGTGCTGCGCACCTCCATGGAGCTCGGCGGCAACGGCCCGCTGATCGTCTTCGAGGACGCCGACATCGACAAGGCCGTGGCCGGGGCGATGGCCGCGAAGATGCGCAACATGGGTGAGGCCTGCACGGCCGCCAACCGCCTGCTCGTGCACGAGTCGGTCGTCGACGAGTTCGTCGAGAAGCTCGCCGCGAAGATGTCCGCGCTGACCGTGGGCAACGGTGTCGAGGACGGGGTCACCGTGGGCCCGATGGTCGAGGCCAAGGCCCGGGACTCCGTGGAGGAGTTCGTCGACGACGCCGTCGAGCGCGGGGCGAAGGTCGTGGTCGGCGGCAAGCGCGTGGACGGGCCCGGCTACTTCTTCCAGCCCACCCTGCTGCGCGACGTCCCCCGTGATGCCCGGGCGGTGACCGAGGAGATCTTCGGCCCCGTCGCCCCGGTCGTCACCTTCGCCGACGAGGACGAGGCCGTGGCCCTGGCCAACGCCACCGAGTACGGGCTGGCCTCCTACGTGTTCACCGAGAACATCTCCCGCGGCCTGCGCATCGGCGACCGCATCGAGTTCGGCCTGATGGGTCTCAACGTGGGGGTGATCTCCAACGCCGCTGCCCCCTTCGGCGGGGTCAAGCAGTCCGGCCTGGGCCGCGAGGGCGGCGCCGAGGGCCTCCACGAGTACACCACCACCCAGTACATCGGCGTGGAGAACCCCTGGAGCAACGTCCCGGTGCCCGGCGCCGGGACCCCCGCCTGAGGTCCTGACCCGCGTCCCCTCCCGGGACGGCGGTCGCCGCAGGCAGCTGCGGCGACCGCCGTCCCGCACCGGCGTGCGCCCGCTCCACGCCGCCGGCCACCCCTCCCCCGGCAGAGCCGGCTCCGCCCCGTTGCGTCCCCGCACCGCTCGTTCCCGCACCGTTCCATCCAGCACCGCCCCTTCGCCGCACCGCTCGTTCCCGTCCGCTGCAGCGTCCTCTCCGCGTTCCTTTTCCCTCTCTTCCCTTCCCCTCTCTGCCCTTCCGCACCGAAAGGAGATCTCGTCATGACCGAGATCCAGTACCGCCTCGAGCAGGTCCGCCGCATCGAGGGGGCCCTCCCGGGCCCGGCGTCCCGCGAGCTGGCCGAACGGCGTGCCGCGGCCGTGGCCTCCGGCGTCGCCTCCTCCGTGCCCGCCTACGCCGCCGACGTCGACGGCGGGATCGTGCTCGACGTCGACGGCAACCAGCTCGTCGACCTCGGCTCCGGCATCGCCGTGACCACCGTGGGCGCCTCCGCCCCCGCCGTGGTCGCCAGGGTGCAGGAGGCCGTGGCGCGCTTCACGCACACCTGCTTCATGGTCACCCCCTACGAGGGCTACGTGGCCGTCGCGGAGAAGCTCGCCGAGCTCTCCCCCGGCGACCACCCGAAGAAGGCGGCGCTGTTCAACTCCGGCTCCGAGGCCGTCGAGAACGCCGTAAAGATCTCCCGCGTGCACACCGGCCGCCAGGCCGTCGTCGTGTTCGACCACGCCTACCACGGCCGCACCAACATGACCCTGGCGATGACCGCGAAGGTGATGCCCTACAAGCAGGGCTTCGGCCCGTTCGCCGGCGAGGTCTACCGCGTGCCCGTGTCCTACCCGTTCCGGGACCCGGAGGGCATGACGGGCGCCGAGGCCGCCCGCCGCGCGCTGCTCCAGGTGGAGAAGCAGGTCGGCGCGCAGAACGTGGCCGCCGTCGTGATCGAGCCCATCCAGGGCGAGGGCGGGTTCATCGTGCCCGCCGACGGCTTCCTGCCCGCGCTCTCCGAGTGGTGCACCGACAACGGCGCCGTGTTCGTCGTCGACGAGGTGCAGTCCGGCATCGCGCGCACCGGCGAGTGGTTCGCCGTGGACCACGAGGGCGTCGTCCCCGACCTGATCACGGTGGCCAAGGGCGTGGCCGGCGGCATGCCGCTGTCCGGTGTGGTCGGCCGCGCCGAGATCATGGACGCCGTGCACGCCGGCGGCCTCGGCGGCACCTACGGCGGCAACCCCGTGGCCTGCGCCGCCGCCCTGGGCGCGCTGGAGACGATCGAGGAGTGGGACCTGGTCTCCCGCGCCCGCCGGGTCGAGGAGATCATCCGCGAGGAACTGGCCCCGGTGGCCGAGGAGACCGGCACCGTCGGCGAGATCCGTGGCCGCGGGGCCATGATGGCCCTCGAGTTCGTCCGCCCCGGCGGCACGGAGCCGGACGCCGACGCCGCGAAGGCGATCGCCGCGGAGTGCCTCGCCCAGGGCGTCATCATCCTGACCTGCGGCACCTTCGGCAACATCGTGCGCCTGCTGCCCCCGCTCGTCATCGGCGAGGAGCTGCTGCGCGACGGCCTGCGGGTCCTCGCGCAGGCCGTCCGCAACGCGGCGGCCTAGACCGGATCGAGGGGTCCCGTTCAGCGTTCCTCTCTCGCCGAGGAGTCTCGTTCAGCACCCTCCTCCCGCCGAGGGGTCTCGTTCAGCACCCTCCTCCCGCCGAGGGGTCTCGTTCAGCATCCCCGTCCGCCGAGGAGTCCCGTTCAGCGCTCCTCTTTCGCCGAGGAGTCTCGTTCAGCACCCCCTCTCGCCGAGGAGTCTCGTTCGCACGGTCAGTCAGTCACATTCCGTCCGAACGGGCCTCCTCAGAGCGGCGGGCCGCCGATCGCGACCCTTCGGCGCAGCGGGCCGCCGATCGCGACCCCTCGGCGCAGCGGGCCGCCGATCGCGACCCTTCGGCGCAGCGGGCCGCCGGTCGCGACCCCTCGGCACGGCAGGCCGCCGATCGCGACCCCTCGCCGCGCGCACCGCGGCTCGACCCGTCACAGGCGGTGCGCGATCCCCATGGCCTCCCACACCAGAGCGACCGCCACCGGCACCCGGCCCCGCGTCGTCGTCGCGTGCCGGTGCAGGTCCTGAGCGCAGATCCGGAGCTCCCGCCACCCCGCCGACTCCGTGGCCCGCAACCGCCCGATGTCCAGCACTCGCTGCTCCGCCCGGTCGTGGTGGGCACCCTCGTACTGCAGGCTCAGCCGGTGGCTCTCCAGCGCGAGGTCGGGCTGCGCCAGGAGCGTCCCGTCGGGTCCCAGCAGAGGATGGTCGAGCACCAGGCTCCGGATCCCGTGGTCCTCGAGCAGCAGCCGCAGCCGTGTCTCGCCGGGCGAGTCGGACCCCACCCGCATCCGCTCCAGCGCGGCGCGGGCCGTACGGATGCCGCGCCGCCCGGCGTGTTGCCGCAGTCCGGCTTCGAGCTCGTCCGGTCGGCACACCGCGGCCACGGCCCGGCGGATCCCGTAGCGGTGGGCGTTGACCAGTCCGTCGGCGAGCACCACTGCCTCCGTGACCGTGAGCTCGGCGCAGACGTCCACGAACGTGCGCACCGGTGACGTGACGGCCACCCCGTGGACGCTGATCACCTCGTGCGGACCGAGGCGTCCCCTCCGGCAGACGACGCCGGGCCGCCTCAGCGCCCTCGAGTTGTCGGCGCGCGTGAGCCACAGCTCCGAGTCCTGCTGCCAGTGGGCAGGAACCCGCATCCGGTGGAGCAGCGCCGCGGAGCGGTGGCTGAGCACCGTCCCCGGATACCGGCGGGTCAGTGCCCGTGCCGCTTCCAGCAGAGGAGCGGGACAGCCGGCGGGGACCCGCACTCCCCTGCCGACGGGACTGGTGAGGTCGGCGTCCCGGAGCCGGTGCTCCGCGACGCCCAGTGCGAGGGCCTCCTGACGTGAGAAGCCGATTCCACGGAGCTCGGGCGGCAAGGGTCCGGGGTGTCTCATGCCGAGAGCATGACCGCCGTGGACGGGCGGAGGACGGCGCGAGCACGCGGAGTGGTGCGGTGCTGTCCCCCGGACCGACATCGCGCCCCGGTGGAGTGCGGTTGCGCTGCCCGGCATCCTGCGGCCCCTCCACGGCGAGGGGCGGATTCTGCACGTCGCCGTCACCGGCGGGTCGCTGCCGGACCCTTCCGGCCCCTGTTTTCCACCGAACGCGACCCCTCGCGAGCCGCGAGTGCCGAACGCGAGCCCTCACGCGAGCCGGGAGTGCCGGATGCGACCCCTCGCGAGCCGGGAGTGCGGGACGCGAGCTCTCGGCACGGTGGGCGGTCAGCCGGAGCAGCGCTCCTGCAGGCCCCTGACCTCCTGCACCACGCTGATGAAGGAGCGCTCGCCCTGGCGGAAGCCGGCGACGGCCTCTCGGACCGAGGTGAGCTGCCCGGACAGCTCGTCCGGGGCGGTGGCCGCGAGCTCGTCGACCTCGGTGAACAGCCCGGCGGGATCGTCCCGCAGCTGCTGCGGCGCGGTGCGCACGGTCTCGAGCACGCGGGCGCACGTCTCCTGGACGGTGGCCGAGGAGGCCCCGCCGGAGGCCGTGGGGGCGCTCGCCGCGGCGGACGCCGTCGCCTCCGGCCCGCTGTCGGCCGCGGTGTCCCCGTCGGAGGATGAGGCTGAGCAGCCGGCGAGGGCCAGGAGCAGGACGGACGCCGTCGCCGCGCGGATCGCCGCGGGACGGGACGCACTGGCGGTGGGCACGGGGGTCTCCTGCGGGTCGGGGAAGGTCGGGGCATGTCGGGAAGCGGGGCGTGCGGGCACGTCCGGACAGCCGCCAGCCTACTAGCCTGGGCACAGCACCCGGCGGACCCGCGCGGGTGCCGCCCGACCCCTCGGAGGAGCTGCCGTGAGCTCGATCGGAGACCTCAGCGCCGTGCAGCTGCGGGACGCGCTCGCGGCCGGGGAGCTGACCGCGGTGGAGACCGCCGAGCACTTCCTGGCCCGGATCGACCGGCACAACCCGGCGCTGGGGGCCTTCGTGCACGTCGCCGCGGACCTCGCGCTGGCCCGGGCGCGGGCCCTCGACACGCTGCCGGCCGGAGCCGAACGCGGGCCGCTGCACGGCGTGCCGCTCGCGCTGAAGGACCTGCACGACGTCGCGGGGATGCCCACCGGCTACGGTTCCGCCGCCGTCGCCGGCCCGGGCGGGAACCCGCCCCTGGCGGAGACCGACGACGACCTCGCGGCCGTGCTGCGCGCGTCCGGCGCCGTGCTCCTGGGCAAGACCCAGGTGCCCGAGTTCGGCCTCAACTGCTACTCCGAGAACCTCGTGGCCCCGCCCGCCCGGAACCCGCACGCCCCGGCCACGGGGGCCGGCGGCTCCTCCGGCGGGCAGGCGGCGGCCGTGGCGGCCGGCCTGCTGCCCGTGGCGCCGGGCTCCGACGGCGGGGGCTCGGTGCGGATCCCGGCGGCGGCGTGCGGGCTGGTCGGGCTCAAGCCCAACCGCGGCCGGGTGCCGACCGCCGACGCCCAGTCGGACGCCGCCCAGCTGGTGGTGCACGGTCCGCTGGCCCGCACCGCCGAGGACGCGGCCCTGCTGCTCGACGTGCTGTGCTCCCCCGCGCCCGGTCCGGCGCACGGCAACGTGGTGCGGCGGGCCGTCCGGGCCGCCCCGCAGGGGTCGTTCCTGGAGACGGTGCGCGCGGCCCGGCGCGGCCGGCTCCCGTGGGGGGACCGGCCGCTGCGGATCGGTGTGAGCACTGCCTCTCCGTTCGACTCCGTCCAGGACATCGAGGTCTCCGCGGAGGCCCGCGCCGGACTCGAGGCCGGCGTCGCCGCGCTGCGGGCCGCCGGGCACGAGGTCGGGCCGGCCCGGCTCTCCTACGATCCCGAGTACCCGGAGGCGTTCTTCGACGTGTGGACCACCGCGATGGGCACCGCGCCCCTCGACGCGGAGCAGGCCGGGCGGCTGACCGGGCTCGCGGGGGAGTTCCGGGCCCGCGCCCTGCGCCGGTCGGCGGTCGAGCTGGCCCGGGCCGTGACCGTCCTGCGCCGGGTGGAGCAGGAGGTCGTGCAGGCGTACGGCGCCTGGGACATGGTGCTGACGCCCGCGCTGGCCATGACCCCGCGTCCGCTGGGCTGGTACTGGGAGGGCTACGACCTGGCGGACCCCGCGGGCGCGGACCAGGACTACCGGCGCCAGTGCGCGTACACGCCGTGGACCTCGCTCGTGAACGTCGTGGGCCTCCCCGCGGTGACCGTCCCCACGCTGTGGACCCGCGCGGCGGGCGACGACGACGGGCCGGTGGTGCCCATGGGCGTCCAGCTCGTGGGCCGGCCGAGCGCGGAGGCGCAGCTGCTCGCCGTCGTCGCCCAGCTCGAGGACGGGGCCCTGCCCGGCTCCCGCCCCGCGCGCCGGGGTGCCGGGGCCCCGGGACCCTAGGAGTGGCCCAGGGCCGCCTCCCCGTCGTCGTCCGGGTCGGTGGCCGCCGCGGGGTCCTCCTCCGGCTCGAACCCGGTCGCGTTCTCGTCGGCCGTCAGCCCGACGCCCTGCGCGTTGTCCGGGACGGTGCCCTCCGGTCCCTTGCCCGAGCCCTCGGTCGTCTCGTCGGGTGCGTTGCTCATGGTGTCGGTCCCCTTCGTCCGGTCCTGCCGTGGCTGGTGTCCTCATCCTGGCCCACCGGCCGCGATTCCTCCAGCCCCCGCCTGTGCCCCGCCCGTCCGGCACGCCCGGCGGGGCACAGGCGGGCGGGGCACAGGCGGGCGGGCACGGGCGGGCGACGCACGGGCGGGCGCGCGGGGCACGAAACCTGGCGACCCGATTCGCGTGCCAGTCCCCACGGGCCCGCCGCCCGGCGGTAGGTTGGGCGCCATGACCAACCGTGCGGGCACCGTCGCCCTCCCCAGTGACCTCGTCGACCTCGGCTCGCTCCTCGACGCCTACACCGACGTCATCCCCGACCCGTCCGACCCGGACCAGCGCGTGGCCTTCGGCACGTCCGGGCACCGGGGCTCGTCGCTCAAGGCCTCGTTCAACGAGCAGCACATCGCGGCGATCACCCAGGCCATCGTGGAGTACCGGGCCGGCCAGCGGATCACGGGGCCGCTGTTCATGGGCAAGGACACCCACGCCCTGTCCGGGCCCGCCCAGGACACCGCGCTGGAGGTGCTGGCCGCCAACGACGTGACCGTCCTGCTGGACTCCCGGGACGGCTACGTGCCCACCCCGGCGCTGTCCCACGCGATCCTCACCCACAACGCGGGGCGGGCGGAGGGGATGGCGGACGGCATCGTGATCACCCCGTCCCACAACCCGCCCTCGGACGGCGGCTTCAAGTACAACCCGCCCAACGGCGGCCCCGCGGACACCGACGCGACCGAGTGGATCGCCCAGCGCGCCAACCAGTTCCTCGAGAACGGCATGGCGGGGGTCCGCCGGGTGCCCCTGGCGCAGGCGCGGGCCGCCGGGACCACCGGCGGCTACGACTTCCTCGAGGAGTACGTGCGGACGCTGCCCGAGGTCGTGGACCTCGACGTGATCCGCGACTCCGGGCTGCACATCGGCGCCGACCCCATGGGCTCCGCCTCCGTGGCGTACTGGGGCGAGATCGCCCAGCGCTTCGGGCTGAACATGACCGTGGTGAACCCCGAGGTGGACCCCCAGTGGGCGTTCATGACCCTCGACTGGGACGAGAAGATCCGGATGGACTGCTCCTCCCCCGCCGCCATGGCCTCCCTCATCGGCAACCGGGACCGCTACGACATCGCCACGGGCAATGACGCCGACACGGACCGCCACGGCATCGTGACCCCGGACGCGGGGCTGATGAACCCCAACCACTACCTGGCGGTGGCCATCGACTACCTCTTCCGCGAGCGCACCGGCTGGTCCCCGGAGGCCGGGGTCGGCAAGACGCTGGTGTCCTCCTCGATCATCGACCGGGTGGCGGCGTCCCTGGGCCGCGAGCTGGTCGAGGTGCCGGTGGGCTTCAAGTGGTTCGTGCCCGGGCTGATGGACGGCTCGATCGGCTTCGGCGGCGAGGAGTCCGCGGGCGCGTCCTTCCTGCGCCGGGACGGCTCCGTGTGGTCCACCGACAAGGACGGGATCATCCTGGCGCTGCTGGCGGCGGAGATCACGGCGCGCACCGGGAAGACCCCGTCCCAGCGCTACGCGGAGCTCACCCAGCAGTTCGGCGACCCCGTCTACCAGCGCATCGACGCCCCGGCGGACCGGGCGCAGAAGGCGGCCCTGAAGAAGCTCTCCCCCGCCCAGGTCGAGGCGGACACCCTGGCCGGCGAGCAGATCACGGCGAAGCTGACCAACGCCCCCGGCAACGGCGCGGCGATCGGCGGGCTGAAGGTCACCACGAAGAACGCGTGGTTCGCGGCCCGGCCCTCCGGCACGGAGGACGTCTACAAGATCTACGCCGAGTCCTTCCTCGGCGAGGAGCACCTGAAGCAGGTCCAGCAGGAGGCCAAGGCCCTCGTGGACGACGTCATCTCCTGACGGGGCCCGGGGGCGGTCCGGGCCGGTCCCGCGGCCGGACCCAGACCGCCTCCGCGGCCAGGACGTCGACCTCGACGACGTCCCCGTCCAGCACCACGGGCACCGCGCGGACCCCGGGCTCGCCGAGCACGAGCTCCGCGCCGGGCCGGATGCCGGCGGCCCCGAGCCGGCGCAGCACGGCCGGGTCCGCGTCCGAGACGCGGGCCACGACCACGGGGCTGCCCGGGGGGACGTCGGCCAGGAGCACGGCCGGGGCGGACGGCACGGTGCCGTCCCGCCGCGGGATCGGGTCCCCGTGCGGGTCCCGCTCCGGATGGCCGAGCATCGCCTCCAGCCGCGCGACGAACTTCTCGCTCACGGCGTGCTCGAGCACCTCGGCCTCCTCGTGCACCTCGTCCCACCCGTAGCCCAGGCGGCCGGTGAGGAACGTCTCGAGGACCCGGTGCCGCCGGACCATCTGGACGGCGACCTCCCGGCCCCGGTCCGTGAGGACGATCCCGCCGTGGGCCGGGCGGCTCAGCAGGCCCTGGGCCGTAAGCTTCTTGACGGCCTCCGACACGGTGGACGGGGAGAGCCCCAGCCGCTGGGCCAGCCCGGTGGTGGTCACGGCCTCCGGGGACCACTCCTGGGCCAGCCAGACGGTCTTCAGGCAGTCCTGGACGGACCGGTTCAGCTCTTCCGCACGCACGGGCCCAGCGTACCGGCCGCGGGCCCGCGTCACGGCCCGGGCGCGGAAGGACGCGCATTGTCCCCGCGACGACACGCCGTGGCCATCCGACCCGCCGGTCGGAGTGAATGTGACGAAGGATGACGCGTTCCGCGACGCCCGGGGGACGGGAGCCTAGCCTGGGGAACAGAGCCCGGGCGGCCCGTCCGCCACCGCTGACAGGAAGGTACCCCATGTCTCTCCACCTGCTCGAGATCGTCCCCGCCTCCGCGTCCAAGGACGCCGTGAGCGGGCTCATCGCCACGGTCTCCGAGGCCGTCGCCGCCGCCGGCGCCGAGTTCATCGAGTCCCAGGTCACCGCCGACCACGGCCGGGTGTTCGTGATCGTCGAGGCCGACTCCGACGAGGGGCTCGCCGAGACGGTGCGCGCCGCCGCCGGGGACGCCGCCGCGGAGGTGACCGGCCCCGACGCCGTGCGCCTCGTCGGCGCCGAACTCGATGACATCAAGAAGCTCAAGGGCGACGCCCAGTACCTCGTGGAGTGGGACATCCCCGCGGAGATCACGATGGAGCAGTACCTGGCCCGCAAGAAGGCCAACTCCCCGAAGTACGCCGAGGTCCCCGAGGTCTCCTTCCTGCGCACCTACGTGCGCGAGGACACCGCCAAGTGCCTGTGCTTCTACAACGCCCCCGACGAGGCGGCCGTCGAGCGCGCCCGCCAGGCCGTCGGCACCCCCTTCGACCGGCTCTTCAAGCTCAACGTCTGAGCGGCCCCGGCACCCCGCAGGACGGCGGCCCCCGCGCCCCGGGGGCCGCCGTCCCGCGTCCCGCCCCGTCCCGGCCCGCCGCACGGCCCGGCCCCGCCCGCACGTCCCGGCAGAACGGACACCCATGACCCAGTCCACCCGCTCCCCGTCCACGTCCGGCGGGCCGGCGCCCGAGAGCCGGCCGCTGCTGGCCCCGCTCGCCGACTACCCGGACCACGAGTTCGTCCGCCGCACCGCCGCGGCGCGGGCCCGCGACGTCGACACGGCGGCCGCCTCCCCGTTCGAGACCCTGCGCGAGCTCGGCGCCCGCGGGCTGTTGGACCTCGGCCTGACCGGGTCGCTGGCCCCCCAGGCCGCCGTCGTCTTCGACCTCGCCACCGAGTGCACCGCCACGGCGTTCTCCCTGTGGGCGCACCGGGCGACCGTCGAGTACCTCGCCGCCACCGGGACGGAGATCCCCCAGGAGGTGCGCTCCGGGGCCGTGCCCGGGTGCTCGGCGATGGCGCCGGCGTTCAAGGACGCGGCCGGCATCGGGGAGATCCCCGTGACCCTCACCGAGGGCGCCGCGGGCCCGGTCCTCAACGGCACCGTGCCGTGGGCCTCCAACCTCTACCCCGAGGGCATCGTGGTGCTGCCCGCCGTGCGGTCGGACGGCTCGCGCGCGGTGCTGCGGACCCGGGTCTCGGCCCCCGGGGTGACGGTGCGGCTGCTCGAGAACCTGATGGCGCTCGACGCGACCGCCTCGGGCGTGCTGGTGCTCGAGGACGTGCCCGTCGACCTCGACGAGGACCTGCTGAGCGAGGACCTCCCGTCCTTCCTCGCCGCCGTCCGGGGCCCCTTCCTGCTGCTGCAGAGCGCGTTCTGCCTCGGCCTCGCGGCCGCCGCGCTGACGGCCGCCCACGAGGCCCTGCAGGGCGTGGCCGAGGTGTTCCGGGAGGAGCTCGAGGAGGCGACCGCCGAGTTCGTCCGGTTGCGCGCCGGGCTGCTGCGCCTGGCGGAGACGCCCCGCGAGGCCGCCCCCCGCGAGCTGTTCTCCCTCCGGCTGGACGCCGCGCTGCTCACGGGCCGTGCCACCCGGATCGAGGGGAAGGTCGTGGGCGGGCGCGGCTACGCCATGTCCTCCCCCACGGCCCGCCGGGCCCGCGAGGCCGCGTTCCTGCCCGTGCAGTCCCCCACGGAAGGTCACCTGCGGTGGGTGCTGCAGAACCTGGCCTGAGCCGCGCGGCCTCCCCCGCACGGCCGGCGCTCACCGTCCGCGGGCTGCGCAAGAGCTATCCGGGCGCCGCCGCTCCCGCCCTGGACGGGGTGGACCTGACCCTGCGCAGCGGCGAGACCTTCGCGGTGCTGGGCCCCAGCGGCTCCGGGAAGTCCACCCTGCTGCGGGCCATCGCCGGGCTCGAGCCCCTGGACGGCGGCAGCATCGAGTTCGGCCGGCCCGACGAGCGCTTCGCCGTCGTCTTCCAGGACCCCGGGCTGTTCCCCTGGCTGTCGGTGCGCCGGAACATCGCCCTCGGCGGGCGCTACCGGCGCAACCGCGACCGCTTCGACGACGCCCGCGTGGACGACCTGCTGGAGATCCTCGGCCTCGACCGGCTCGCGCACACCCCCGTCCAGGAGCTCTCCGGCGGGCAGGCCCAGCGCGTGTCGGTGGGCCGCGCGCTCGCCGTGCGCCCCGACGTGCTGCTGCTCGACGAGCCGTTCAGCGCCCTGGACCCGGCGACCCGCAAGGACCTGCAGCTGTGGCTGCGCACGCTGGCGACCGAGCTCGAGCTCACGGTCTTCCTCGTGACCCACGACGTCGACGAGGCCATCACCCTCGGCGACCGGATCGGCTTCTTCGCCGGCCCCCGCGGGTTCCGCCGGCAGTGGGTGCCGGCCCAGGGCGGCACGACGGCCGAGCAGATCCTCGCCCACTACCGCGGCAGCGACGACGGCTCCGGGAACTGGGTCATATGAGCGGGATCGGCCCGGACCGGCGGACCCTGCTGCGGGCCGGGGCCGGGGCCGCAGCCCTCACGGGCCTCGGCTGGGGCGCCGGGGCCCTGTACGCGGGGAGCCAGCAGGACGCCCGCGGCCCGGCCGGCACGGACCGCCCCGTGCGGATCGGGTACCTGCCGATCACGGACGCCTCCCCGCTGCTGGTCGCCCACGCCAACGGGTACTACGAGGACGCCGCCGTCCCGGTCGCGGACCCGGTGCTCTTCCGCAGCTGGGCCTCCCTGTCCGAGGCCTTCGTGGCGGGCAAGGTGGACGCGATCCACATGCTCATGCCCATGGCCCTCTACATGCGCTACGGGCTGCGGGCCGACGTCCGGATCACGGCGTGGAACCACATCAACGGGTCCGCGCTCACCGTCCGCCCGGACGTGGCGCGGCTCGAGGACCTCTCCGGGGAGTCCGTGGCGATCCCGGCGTGGTGGTCCGTGCACAACGTGATCGTGCAGAAGATGCTGCGCGAGGCCGGGCTCACCCCGGTGATGCGGGAGGCCCCGTCCGCGCGGCGCCGCACCGTCGCCCTGCTGCCCATGGCGCCGTCCGACATGCTGCCCGCGCTCAACAACGGGGTGATCGGCGGCTACGTGGTCGCCGACCCGTTCAACGCGGCCGCCGAGGCGAGGGACGTGGGGAACATCCACCGGTTCCTCGGCGACGTCTGGCACGACCACGCCTGCTGCGTGACGATGATGCGCGCGGAGCTCATCCGGCACCGTCCCGCCCAGGCCCAGGGGTTCATGGACGCCCTCGTCCGCGCGCAGGCGTGGGCCCGGCAGAACCGCCCCGAGACCGCGGCGCTGCTCTCCGCCGGCTACCTCCCCCAGCCGCGGCCCGTGATCCAGCAGGCCCTGACCTACCACGCGGCCCAGCACCAGGACGCCCTGCACCACCCCGCGTGGAACGGCGAGCGCCTGGACTTCCGCCCGTACCCGTACGCCAGCTTCACCGAGGAGCTGGTGCGCGCCATGCAGGAGACGGTGGTCGACGCGCCGGCGGGATTCCTCGCGGGCCTGGACCCGGCCGCCGCCCACCGCGAGCTCGTGGACGACACGCTCGTGACCCGCAGCATCGAGAAGGTCGGCGGCCTGGGCGTCTTCGGCCTGACCGGCACGACCCGCACCGAGGAGATCGACCCATGAGCGCCGCGCACCGCACCCCGCAGGACGCCCCGGGCAGCCCCACCGACCTGGACGACGTCGCCCCCGCCGGCCCGGGCGGACCGACCCGCCCGTCCGGCTCCGCCCCGGCGCGGCCGCCCCGGCGCAGCGGGTCCCGCTGGGCCGGACCGGCCTGGGGGGTCTTCGGGGTGCTGGTGACGGTCGCCGTGTGGTGGGCGTTCACGCACGCCGCGGCGGGCGCCAGCACGATGATCGCCGCGTTCCAGCCCGAGCGCATGCCCGGGGCCGTGGCCTCGCTGCTCGAGCGGGGCGTGGTGGTCCAGGACGGCCTGACCAGCCTGTGGCGGCTGCTGTGCGGACTCGCCGTCGCCACGGGACTCGGCGTACCCCTGGGGCTGCTCATCGGCTCCTCCCGCCGCTTCCGGTGGACCAGCGCCCCGGTGGTGCAGTTCCTGCGCATGGTCTCCCCGCTGTCCTGGGCGCCGGTGGCCGTGGCGCTGCTGGGGGTCGGCAACGCGCCCGTCGTCTTCCTCGTGGCGGCCGCCGCCGTCTGGCCCATCACCCTGAACACGGCCGCGGGCGTGAAGGCGATGGACCCGCTGCACCTGCGGGTCGCCGAGACCCTCGGGGCCACCCCGGTCGAGCGGCTGCGCACCGTGGTGCTGCCCAGCATCCGGCCGTTCGTCATGACCGGGGTGCGGCTGGCGCTGGGGATCTCGTGGGTGGTCATCGTCCCGGCCGAGATGCTCGGGGTCAGCAGCGGCCTGGGCTACGAGATCCTCAACGCCCGCGACCGGCTGGCCTACGACGAGATGCTCGTGGTCATCCTCGTGATCGGCCTGCTGGGCATGGCCCTGGACCAGCTCGCCCAGTGGGCGCTGCGCGAGCCGGGCCCGCGCCGCTGAGCCTCAGCGGGCCCGGAAGCGCGCCCGCTTGTGCGAGCCGTCGCAGAACGGCTTGGTGGACGACGCCCCGCAGCGGCACAGCGCCACGGTGGCGCGGCCCGGGTCGATGGGCCGGTCGTCCCCGTCCAGCAGCTCGTAGCCGCCGCGCACCAGCAGCGGCCCGTCCGGGCACACGGTGATCGTCACCGGGTCGGCGGCGCCTCCCGCCCTCCCCGGCACTGGGTCCGGGCCCACGTCCTCGGCGCGGTGCTCGGCGCTCACCGGACGAGCTCCGCGGCACCGCGCGGGGCGGGCTGCGCCGTGGCCGGGCGCAGCGCGGACTCCCCCGCGTCCCAGCGGTCCAGGGTCCGGCGGGCGGCGAGCCCGTCCAGGTGCAAGACGCAGCGCGCGCCGAAGAAGACGTCCGCCGCGACGGCGGGGTCCTCCACCACGAGACCGCCGGCCATGTCCCGGGCCGCGATCTGCTCGTGGGCGGCGTCCGCCTCGACGTGCTCGTCGTAGAACGCGGCCGCGGCGGGCAGGCCCAGGCGCCGGAAGCCGCGCGCGAGGAACCTCGAGGGCACGGAGGACGTCATCTCGTACATCGCCAGGTGACCCACCACCGCGCCGCGCAGGCGGCGGTGCAGGCCGAACATCGTGACGGTGTTGACGCCGGCGAGCCACACGGCGGGCACCCGGTCCACGGCGCTGCCGTAGGCGTCGTCGAGGCCGGCCTCGCGCATCCCGGCGGCGAACAGGGCCGCGTGCATGCGGGCGGGGCTGCCGCCCCCGTACTCGTCGATCTGGATCTCGATCAGACCCGCCTTCGCCCGGCCGCTCAGCCGCGGGATGCCCCAGGTGTGCGGGTCGCCCTCCATGAGCTGGTAGGCGGACTTCAGCTGCAGGAACTCCCGGGCCTGCTCGCCGTCCGCGCGCCCGGAGAGGTGGCGCGCGAGGCTCGGCCCGTCGTCCTCGGCGGCCATGGCGAACAGGGCGTCGGCGACCGCCTGCGGGGTGCCGGGCACCGTGTCCGCGGGCAGCTCCGCGCGCAGCTGCGCCTCGAGCGCCCCCGAGAGGACCTCCCGGGTGCGCAGCAGCTCGGGGTCGCTCTCCCAGCGGTCGTCGACCCCGTCCACGCCCTGGTAGTGCAGGGCGTGCAGGACGAACAGGCTCAGCTGGACGTCGTCGTCCTCGAGGACCTCCTCCGCGCGGGACACGGCGGCGCGGGCGGCCGCCGGCAGCGCCGCGGCCCGGTCCTCGGCACCGGGGGTGCCCGGCTCCTCCCGGAGCACCGCGAGGAGGTCCTCGCCGAGCGGCCCTCGTGGCTGTGGCTGACGCATGTGTCGACTCCTGTCCGGACGCTGGGCGTGATCGCCCACCATCATAGTTTCCATCACCGTGCTGATCATATGGACGGCCTCCGACACCGCCCGGCAGGGCCACCGAGTACAGTGGTGGGGGCCCGGCTCCGGGCCCCCACCCCGCTGTCGAGGAGACCCGCATGAGTTCCCCCGTGCCCGGACCCACCACCGCCGACCGCCTCGGCCTGGGCTGGCGCCTCCACGGCGACGGCCGGACCGTCACCGCGGGAGAGGTCGTCAGGCCGCGGGAGCGGCTCACGTGGCCCCGCACGATCACGATCGGCGCCCAGCACGTGGTGGCCATGTTCGGCGCCACGTTCCTGGTGCCGCTGATCACCGGCTTCCCCCCGTCCACCACGCTGTTCTTCTCCGGCGTGGGCACGATCCTCTTCCTGGTGGTCACCGCGGGCCGGGTGCCGTCCTACCTCGGCTCCTCCTTCGCGTTCATCGCCCCCATCACGGCCTCGACGAACCAGTACGGCCCCGGGGGCGCCCTGGGGGGCGTCCTGATGGCCGGCGCCGCGCTGTTCCTCATCGGCCTCGTGGTCCAGTTCGCGGGCACCGCCTGGCTGCAGAAGCTCATGCCGCCCCTGGTCACGGGCACCATCGTGGCCCTCATCGGGTTCAACCTGGCGCCCTCGGCCAAGGCCAACTTCATGGAGGCCCCCGTCACCGCGCTGGTGACGCTGTCCTCCATCATCCTCATCTCGGTGCTCTTCCGCGGCCTGCCCGGCCGGCTGTCGATCCTGCTCGGCGTGCTGATCGGCTACGTGACGGCGGTGCTCCGCGGGGAGGTAGACTTCTCCGCGCTGGGCACCGTGTGGCAGGAGCAGGGGCTCTTCGGGCTGCCCCCGTTCCAGACCCCCGAGTTCCACCTGCCCCTGATGGGCCTGTTCGTCCCCGTGGTGCTGGTGCTGGTGGCCGAGAACATCGGGCACGTGAAGTCCGTGGCGCTCATGACCGGCGACGACCTCGACCCCTACATCGGGCGCGCCATCATGTCCGACGGGCTCGCCACCGTGGTCGCCGGCTCAGGCGGCGGGTCCGGGACCACCACCTACGCCGAGAACATCGGGGTCATGGCGGCCACGCGGGTCTACTCGACGGCGGCCTACTGGGTGGCCGCCGTGGTCGCGATCCTGCTGAGCGTCTTCCCGGTCTTCGGCGCCGCCGTGGCCACGGTCCCCGCCGGTGTCCTGGGCGGGGCGGCCACGGTGCTGTACGGGATGATCGGCATGCTCGGCGTGCGCATCTGGGTGCAGAACCGGGTGGACTTCTCGAACCCGGTCAACCTGACCACCGCCGCGGTGGCCATGATCGTGGGGATCGCCGACTACACGTGGGAGGCCTCCGGGCTGCAGTTCGCGGGCATCGCCCTGGGCACCGCGGCCACGCTGGTCGTCTACCACCTGATGGCGTTCCTGGCCCGCGTGCGCGGGACGGCGGGCAGCGACCCGCTCGCCCCGGACACCACCCGGCTGCCCTCGCCCCTGGGCTGAGCACGAAGACCCTACCCGTCGGTAGAGGAAATGTGCCCCTGAGCGGCCGCTTTCCGTGGTGACCCGGCTCCCGTTCCCTTAGCGTGGAGCGCGGGAAGGCCGAGCAGCCGGCCACGCACCGCGAGCTGCAGGGAGAGACCATGCACCACAGACCGTCCGTCCTCGTCCGGGTCGACCTCGACGGCCGACACGTCCGGCTCGTGGTCAGCGGGTGCGTCACCGAGCTCAACCACCGGGCCCTGTGCCCCCTGGTCCGCCGCGCCCGCGCCCTGGTGCCGGACATCGCCGTGGTCGTGGACCTCACCTCCGCCCACCACGTGGAGCCCGCCGCCGTGGACCTCCTGCGCTGGGCCGCCGAGCACGAGGACGCCGTGCGCGGCACCCCCGCCGTCGACTTCGTGCTCCCCGCGGAGCTCCCCGGTCACGGCACCGTCACCCGGCTCGCCGGGTGGACGGGCGCCCGCGACCGCCCCGGTGCCCCCGAGCCCGCGCGCCGGACGGCGGGCACCCGGGCCGCCCCGCGGGCGCGCCTCGCGGGCTGAGACGGCCCGCACCGGTCCCACCAGATGGAGGACAGCCCGTGAGCACGATCCGCCGCGCCCTGATGGCGCACCCCGCCGCCCCCGAGCTCACGCACGAGGAGCGGGCGGCCGAGGCCGAGTGCATCGAGGCGTGCCTCGACGCCGCCCAGACCTGCCGGATCGGCGCCGACGCCTGCGTGGAGGAGGACGCCGTCGCCGACCTGCGCGACTGCCTGCGCGCCGAGCAGGACTGCGCCGCGATCTGCTCGGCCACCGCCCAGGTGCTGGCCCGTCTCGGCTTCCCCGAGTCCGGGGACGGCCGGGCCGTGCTGGTGCCGCTGCTCGAGTCCTGCCGGGCCGCGGCCCGGGCCTGCCGGGACGCGTGCCGCCGGCACGACGAGCGCTACGAGCACTGCGCCCTCGCGGCCGAGGCCTGCGAGCGCTGCGAGCAGGCCTGCTCCGCCCTGCTGGCCCGGAGGAGCTGACGTGGCCGCCCCCGAGGTCCACTGGTTCGAGGAGCTCGGGATCGCGGACGTCCCCCGCGTGGGCGGCAAGAACGCCTCCCTCGGGGAGATGGTGCGGGAGCTGGCCTCCCGCGGCGTGCGCGTGCCCGGCGGCTTCGCGACCACCGCGGACGCGTACCGCTCCTTCGTGACGGCCAACGGGATCGGGCCCGCGCTGCGGGACCGGCTCGAGGAGCACCGCGCGGGCCGCGCCACGCTGCGGGAGACCGGCGCCGCCGTGCGCGAGCTGTTCCTGCGCGGGGAGTTCCCCGAGGAGACGGCCCGGCAGATCCGGCGGTCCTACCGGGAGCTCTGCGAGCGGACCGGCCGCCCCGCGCTGTCCGTGGCCGTGCGCAGCAGCGCGACCGCGGAGGACCTCCCGGACGCGAGCTTCGCCGGTCAGCAGGAGACCTTCCTGAACGTGGTCGGCGAGGAGCAGCTGCTGGCGGCGTGCCGGCGGTGCTACGCGTCCCTGTTCACGGACCGGGCGATCAGCTACCGGGAGCTCAAGCACTTCGACCACCTCGCGGTCGCCCTTTCCGTGGGGGTCCAGGAGATGGTGCGCTCGGACCTCGGCGGCTCCGGGGTGATGTTCTCCATCGACACCGAGAGCGGCTTCCCCCGCGTGGCCGTGATCAGCGCGGCGTGGGGGCTGGGCGAGACGGTCGTGCAGGGCACCGTGGACCCGGACCGGTACCTCGTGTTCAAGCCCCTGCTGGACGTGGCGGAGGTCCCGGTCGTGGAACGGACCCGGGGCGCCAAGCTGCACAAGCTCGTGCACGACGACGACGCCCCGGGCGGGGCCGCCGCCACCCGGCTCGTGCCGACCACCGCCGCGGAGCGGGAGGCGTGGGTGCTCGACGACACCGACGTCCTGCAGCTCGCCCGCTGGGCCGTGCTCGTCGAGGACCACTACGGCCGGCCCATGGACCTGGAGTGGGCCCAGGACGGGCTGACCGGCGAGCTGTTCCTGGTGCAGGCCCGGCCGGAGACCGTCCAGGCCGGGCGCAGCGGGACCCGCTTCACGGTCCACCACCTCCGGGAGCGAGGACGGGTGCTCGCGGTGGGCGCGGCGGTCGGGGACGCCGTGGCGAGCGGCCCGGCCTGCGTGGTGCGCACCGCGGCGGACATCGAGTCCTTCCGGGACGGGGCCGTGCTCGTCACCGAGATGACGGACCCGGACTGGGTCCCGGTGATGAAGCGCGCCGCCGCGATCGTCACCGACCACGGCGGAGCCACCAGCCACGCCGCGATCGTCAGCCGGGAGCTGGGCCTGCCCGCGGTGGTGGGCACCGGTGACGCCTCCCGGACGATCCCGGAGGGCATGGAGCTGACGGTCTCCTGCGCGGAGGGCGACCGGGGCACCGTCTACGAGGGCACCCTGGCCTTCGACGTGGAGGAGGTCGACCTGGGGCAGCTGCCGGGCACGCGCACCGCCGTCATGGTCAACGTGGCGAGCCCCGCCGCGGCCTTCCGCTGGTGGCGGCTGCCGGCCGACGGGGTGGGGCTGGCCCGGATGGAGTTCGTCGTGAACTCCATCGTCCAGGTCCACCCGATGGCCCTCGTGCACCCGGAGCGGGTGCAGGACGAGGCGGACCGGCGGCGGATCGCCCGGCTGACGGCGGGCTTCGCCGACGGGCAGGAGTACTTCGTGCAGACGCTGGCGCTGGGCATCGCCAAGCTCGCCGCCCCGTACCACCCCCGGCCGGTGGTCGTGCGGCTCAGCGACTTCAAGACCAACGAGTACGCCCACCTGGTGGGCGGGTCCGTCTTCGAGGAGCCCGAGGAGAACCCGATGCTCGGCTTCCGGGGCGCCTCCCGCTACTACGATCCCCGGTACCGCGAGGGCTTCGCCCTGGAGTGCCGGGCGCTGCGGCGGGTCCGCGAGCGCATCGGCTTCGACAACGTGGTGGTCATGGTCCCGTTCTGCCGCACCGTGGCGGAGGCGGACCGGGTGCTGGCCACGATGGCCGAGCACGGGCTCGAGCGCGGCCGGCACGGCCTGAAGGTCTACATGATGTGCGAGATCCCCTCCAACGTGATCCTGGCCGAGCAGTTCGCCACCCGCTTCGACGGCTTCTCCATCGGCTCCAACGACCTCACCCAGCTCGTCCTGGGCGTGGACCGGGACGCGGAGGCGCTGCGCGCGCTGTTCGACGAGCGGGACGAGGCCGTCACCCGGATGATCGGCGAGGCGATCCGCAAGGCCCACGCCGCCGGCATCCCCATCGGCATCTGCGGTCAGGGCCCCAGCGACCACCCCGACTTCGCCGAGTTCCTGGTGCGGGAGGGGATCGACTCGATCTCCCTGAACCCGGACAGCTTCCTGCGCACCGTGCGGCGGATCGCCGAGACCGAGCAGCGCCTCGCGGCCGAGGGCGGCACCGGGGACGGGGACGGGGACGGGGACGAGGGCACAATAGGCCCATGAGCCTCTCCGTGGGCGCGCGCCCCGACCTCGACGTCGATCCCGGCCGCGCGGGCCGGCTGCTGGAGTTCCCCCGGCGCTATCCGCTCGTCGCCGCGACCCTGGCCGTGGGCGTGCTCGTCCTGGGGCTGCTGGTGGCCGGGCAGCCGGGACCGGCGCAGTGGGTGGGCTCGGGCTGGGCTCTGGCCGTGGCCTCCCGGGTGGCGTGGGGCATGGTCCGGGACATCATCGCCGGGCACTGGGGCGTGGACCTGCTGGCGGTCACCGCGATCAGCTCCACCGTGGCGGTCGGCGAGTACCTGGCGGCCCTCGTGGTGGTCCTCATGCTCACCGGCGGCCAGGCGCTCGAGGACTACGCCGCGAACCGGGCCCGCAAGGAGCTCAACGCGCTGCTCGAGCGCGCCCCCGTGCTCGCCCACCGGCTGCACCCGGACGGCTCGGTCCAGGACGTCCCCGTCGAGGAGGTCCGCCCCGGGGACCGGCTGCTGGTCCGTCCCGCCGAGGTGGTCCCCGTGGACGGCGTCCTCCTCAGCGACGAGGCCGACTTCGACGAGTCCTCCATCACCGGGGAGAGCCTGCCCGTGACCCGGGGCACCGGGGCGACGGTGCTCTCGGGCGTCCTCAACGAGCAGCAGGCCGTGGTGCTGCGGGCGGCCGCCACCGCGGCGGAGTCCCAGTACGCCCAGATCGTGGCGATGGTGCGCGAGGCCGCGGAGTCCCGCGCACCGGTGGTGCGCCTGGCCGACCGGTACGCCGTGCCGTTCACGGGGTTCGCGTTCCTCGTGGCCGGGCTGGCGTGGTGGTACCACGGGGACCCGGTGGTCTTCGCGGAGGTCCTCGTGGTGGCGACCCCCTGCCCGCTGCTGATCGCCGCCCCCGTGGCGTTCCTGGGGGGCATGAGCCGGGCGGCGCGCAACGGCGTGATCATCAAGAACGCCGGGACCCTGGAAAGGCTCGCGGCCGTGCGCACGGCCGCCTTCGACAAGACCGGGACGATCACCTACGGCCGGCCCGAGCTGCTGGCCGTCCACGCCCGTCCCCCGTTCCCGGAGGACGAGCTGCTGCGCCTGACGGCGTCCGCCGAGCAGTACTCCTCGCACGTGCTCTCCGCGTCGGTGCGGGACGCGGCGCTCGCCCGGGGCCTGGAGCCGGCCCCGGCGCAGGACGCCCACGAGGAGGCCACCCACGGGGTCACCGCGACCGTCGAGGGGCACCACGTCGTGGTCGGCAAGCGCGCCCACGTGGCCCGCTCCGCCCCGGACGTGGCCGAGCAGGCGCTCGGACCGGGTGAGCTGGCCGTCTACGTCTCCGTGGACGGACGCTTCGCCGGCACCCTGGTGATGAGCGACCAGGTGCGCGAGGACGCGGCGGCCACGATGCGCCAGCTGTCCGAGCTCGGGATCCGGGAGATCCTGGTGCTCAGCGGGGACGCCCGCGCGACCGTGGAGCACGTCGCCGCGGCGCTGGGCATCACCCGGGTGCTGCCCGAGTGCCTGCCCGAGGACAAGGTCCGCACCGTGCGGGACGCCCCGGAGCGGCCGGTGCTCATGGTCGGCGACGGCGTCAACGACGCCCCCGTGCTCGCCGCCGCCGACGTCGGCGTCGCGATGGGGGCCCGCGGCGCGACCGCCGCCAGCGAGTCCGCCGACGTGGTGATCCTCACCGAGGACCTCGCCCGGACCGCGACGGCCGTGCGGATCGGCCGGCGCACCCTGCAGGTGGCGCTGCAGAGCATCTGGCTGGGCATCGCCCTGTCCGTGGTGCTGATGCTCGTGGCCGCCACCGGTTCGATCCCGGCGATCCTCGGCGCGCTCAGCCAGGAGGTCGTGGACCTCCTGGCCATCCTCAACGCCCTGCGGGCCCTGCGCGGGCCGCGCGGGGCCCGGTGACGGGCACCCCGCCCGGGTCCGCTCAGTGCCGGACCACGAGCACCGGGCAGTGGGCGTAGGAGACGCACGCGTGGGAGACCGAGCCCAGCGCCGAGCCGAGGAGTCCCCCGCGGCCGCGCCGGCCGAGCACGAGCAGCTGGGCGGTCTCGCTCTCCGCGATGAGCCGGCCCGCCGGGCGCCCGTGCGTCACCGTGGTGGTGAGCCGGCCGGGGACGTCCTCCCCGAAGACGTCGGCGACCGTGCGCGCCAGGATCCGCTCGTGGTTGGCGCGCAGCGCGTCCTCGTCCACGAGGAGCTCCGCGTCCAGCACGGTGGGGTCCCCGGCGCACGCGACGGCCTCGAGCGGGGCGTCGAGGGCCTCCGCGAGGACCGCGGCGAGCCGCAGGGCCTCCCTCGAGGACTCCGAGCCGTCGATCCCCACGAGGATCCGCTGGTCCGTCGGTGCACTCATGACCGAACCTCCTTGTCCGGGCGGGCTCCGGGGAGCCGGCCTGTCGGTGCCGCGCGGTCCGCGCCGGACGGGCCGGCGCGGGTGGTCAGTGCCGGACGACCAGCACCGGGCAGTGGGCGTGGGCGATGCACGCGTTGGAGACGGAGCCCAGGGCCGAGCCCCGCATGCCGCCGTGGCCCCGGCGGCCGAGGACCAGCATCAGGGCGTTCTCGCTCTCCTCGACCAGGCGCGCCGCGGGCCGTCCGTGGAGCAGCTCGGTGCGCACGTGCGGGGGGAGCTCCTCGCCGAGGACGTCGGCGACCGCCGCCCGGAGGACGTCCTCGGTGCCGGCCGGCGGCTTGTTCGGGTCGACGGTCTCCCAGCCCTCGTAGACGGGCGGGCCCTGCCAGAACATGACGGCGGTCAGCGGGGCGTCGAGGGCCCGCGCGATCCGGTCCGCCTGCCGGAGGGCCTCCTTCGAGGAGTCCGATCCGTCGACCCCCACGAGGATGCGCTGCTGCGATGGTGCGGCCATGGTCGAACTCCTTCGTTCCGGCGCCCGCGGTCCGTGCCCGGGGCGCGTTCCGTCCGGCAGGTTCCTGCCGGAGCGCTCAGTGCCGCACCACGAGGACGGGGCACTTGGCGTGGGAGACGAGGGCCGAGGAGACGGAGCCGAGGATCATCCCCAGCACCCCGCCGGTGCCCCGCCGGCCGACCACCAGCATCCGGGCCCCCTCGCTCTCCTCGATGAGCCGGGCCGCGGGCTGCCCGCGCAGCAGCCGGGCGGTCAGTCCTGCCGGGCGCTGGTCCCCGAACACCTCGGCGAGCGTGCTCTCGAACAGCTGCTCGCTGCCGCGGCGGAACTCCTCGGGATCCACCACGCGGTAGCTCTCGTAGAGCAGCGGGTCCTCCCAGCACATGACGGCCTCGAGCGGCGCGCCCAGGGCCTCGGCGAGCCGCACCCCCTCCCGGAGGGCGGCCTTGGACGAGCCGGACCCGTCGACTCCCACGACGATCCGGCCACCGGACGACGGCTCGTCCATGCTGTTCCCCCTTGCTCGGGGCGAGCCGGCGGGCCCGCCTGTCTGCACGATACGCCCCGGTGCGCCCGGTCACCACGGTGCCCGGCTCCCGTGACGTCCGCGACGGCGAGCGGGCGGCGCCGTCCCGGGCCCCGCCCGGCCGGCGCCCGGTCCGCTCAGCCGCGGGTCACCTGGATCTTCTTGGTGGCCGGCGGCTCCACGTGCTCGGCGACGGGCACGCGGACCTCCAGCACGCCGTCGCGGTAGGCGGCGCTGATGTCCTCGTCCCGGCACCCGGGCGGCAGCGGGAGGGTGCGGGAGAACGAGCCGTAGCGGAACTCGGTGCGGTAGCTGCCCTTGTCCTTGTGCTCGGTGCGCTCCCGGCGCTCGGCCCGGAGGTGGAGCACGTCGTCGGCCACGGTGAGCTCCACGTCCTGCTCGGGGTCGATGCCCGGCAGCTCCGCGCGGATCACCACCGTGTCGCCGTCCCGGTACTCCTCCACCCGGGGCCAGGACGTCTCCACGTCCCCCTCCAGGAGCCGCCGGAGGGGCTCGAGCATCTCCAGGCCCTCCCTGCGGATCAATCCGGCCATGACCTGACTCCTTCTCGTGGCACCCGTCCCGCGGCGTCGGCCGGCCGGCGGGGCGACGGTGCGGACCGCCTGGACCCTTCCAGCGTAGACACCGCCGCCCGGGGGCGTAAGACCCGCGGGGTCCGGGTCGCAGGATGACGGACCGGGGCTCCGCGCCCTTCGGACGGCGGGCGGCCCGTCGCCGGGGCCCCGCACGAGGCGCCCGGATCCGCGCTCGAGGCACCTGGATCCGCGCGTGCGACGGGGAGATAATCGGGGCATCCCCACGGGCCCCACCGTCCGGTGCGCGCCCCCGGGGAGCAGGAGAGATCGAGGTGTCCGCCGTGGACAACAACGTCATGAAGATCGTCTACACCTTTTTCCTGGGGGCCCTGCTGGCGCTCTTCGTGGGGCTCGGCATCCAGACCTTCTACCCGGGCCCGGAGATGCCGGAGCCGACCTCCGGGGTGGAGTTCGCGCCCCGGGAGAGCGACACCTCCACGGAGGAGCAGCGCGAGGCACTGGCGGAGAACGACCGGCAGTGGCAGCAGTGGCAGGAGGAGCAGCAGACCTACAACCGCAACGTGGCGGTCGTCGCCCTGGGCGCCTCCGTGGCGCTGCTGGGACTCAGCCTGGTGCTCGAGAAGCGCAACCGGGTGCTGACCAACGGCGTGATGCTCGGCGGCCTCTTCACCCTCATCTACGCCATCGGGCGGAGCTTCGCCTCCAGCGAGACCCGGATGACGTTCGCCGCCGTGGGCGTGGGCCTGGCCGTGGTGCTCTTCCTCGGCTACCGGCGCTTCTTCCAGGACCGTCCCGAGGGCAGCGCCCCCGGCGACGACGCCCCGGACCGGCCGCGTCAGGAGCAGACCGGGGTCTGAGCCCCGCCCGCGGCCACCGCTAGAAGCCCGTCGGCTCGGTCTCCAGCTCGGGCTCACCGGGCGGGCCCTCGTGGTGCAGCGGACGCAGGGCGGTGGTCACCGGGAACCAGAGCAGGGCGTCGTAGCGCTCCCCCAGGCGGGTGGGGACGTAGTTGCCGGCCTCCCGCCACGGGTGGTAGACCACGCCGACGGCACGGTGGCCGTACCTCCCGGAGAGCCACGGGCCGGACCGGTCGCGGCCCAGGACGAGCACCGCGGCCGCTTCCAGGGCCCGGTGCAGGAGGTCCTCGTGGCTTCCGGACCGGGCCTCCGGGAGGTCCAGGACCTCCTCGGCCGCGCCCCAGGACTCCGCCGCGACCACGGTGCCGGCCCAGGAGGCGAACCCCACGAGCACCACCTCGGGCGCGGGGTGGCGCTCGCGCAGCAGCTGGCCCACGTTGACCAGCCCGGCGTCGAACATGTCGGTGGCCCGGGCGTCCCCCACGTGGGAGTTGTGCGCCCACACCAGGCCCCTGGCACCGGGCCCGTGCCGGCGGGAGACCAGGTCCGCGGTGTCGGCCATGTGCTGGTCCCGCACGTTCCAGGACTGCCGGTCGCCCCGGACCATGGTCCGGTAGTAGCGCTCGGCGTCGACGGCGACCATGGCGTTGAGCGCGGCGTCGAACGCGGCGGGGTCCCCGGCCGTCCGGTCCATGGTGCGCCGGCGCACCGCGGCCAGGAGCGCCACGACGTCGGCCTCGCAGCTCTCGGGCACGAGCCGCGTGCGCCACGCGTAGCGGTGCGGGTCCTCGTGGAAGGGAGTGAAGCACTGCCACGCCCGCAGCGCGGCGGGCAGGGCCTCGGGCGCGCTGCGCTCGAGCCAGCCGATGATCTCCCGCAGCGAGTCCCACAGCGAGTAGACGTCCAGGCCGTAGAAGCCCACCTGCTCGTGGCCGGCACGGCGGGCGTTCACCGCCCGGAGCCGGTCGAGGAACTCGGCGACCTCCTCGTTCGCCCACATCCACGTGGGCCAGCGCTCGAAGCGTGCCAGGACGCCGCGGGCGTCGAGGTCCTGGTCCGCCTCGCCGCGCACCCACCGGTTGAGCCGCCAGCAGTCCGGCCAGTCCCCCTCGACGCCGATCCAGGTGAATCCGTGCTCCTCGATCAGCCGGAGGCTGAGCAGGGCCCGCCACCGGTAGTACTCGTGGGTGCCGTGGGACGCCTCGCCGAGGCACACGAAGCGGGCGCCGGCGCAGCGCTCCACCAGCGGGTCGAGGTCCCGGGGCGTCCCCAGCGGCCGCGCGAGGGAGCGGATCTCGGCGAGGAGCGCGTCCGTCCCGGCGGGTCCGCGGCCGCGGGTGCTCACCGGGGCGCCCCGTCGGGGTGCTCCCCCGCGGGCCCGAGGTGGCGGAGGAACCAGTCCCGCGCCAGGCCCGCGGCCTCGGCGAGCGTGCCGGGCTCCTCGAAGAGGTGCGTGGCGCCCTCCACGACCTCCAGCCGGGTGGGGCAGCGCATCGACTCCTGCGCCCACCGGTTCAGGCCCAGCACCTCCACGTCCTCGCTGCCGACGATCAGCAGGGTGGGCGCCCGGACCTCGCGCAGCCGCTCGTCCGCGAGGTCGGGGCGGCCCCCGCGGGAGACCACCGCGGCGATCGACGCACCGGGCTCGGCCGCGGCCCACAGGGCGGCCGCGGCGCCCGTGCTGGCCCCGAAGTACCCGACCGGGGACGCCGCCGATCCGGGCTGGGCCCGCAGCCACGCCGTGGCCAGGAGCAGCCGCTCGGCGAGCAGGCCGACGTCGAAGACGTTGCCGCGGTCCTGCTCCTCCCCGGGGGTGAGCAGGTCGAGCAGCAGGGTGCCGAACCCCGCCTGCTGCAGCACAGAGGCCACGTACTGGTTCCGCGGGCTGCGCCGGCTGCTGCCGCTGCCGTGGGCGAAGACCACCACCCCGGCGCCGGGCCCGGGCAGGTGCAACTGGGCCTCGAGCTGCACCTCCCCGGCCGGGATGCGCACGTCGGCGTCGACCGGGTGGCCGGGCGCGGCGTCGTCCGTCCGGGGCGGCCCGGGCAGCTCCAGCTGGTGACGGCGCCGGGCGGCGTCGAGCAGGGCCACGACCTCGTCGTCCTCCGTGGCGGCGAAGTCCCGGTAGTGGTAGCCGACGGCCGTGAAGTACGGCGGGGTCGCGAGGCAGATCACCTCGTCCGCCTCGACCACCCTGGCCAGCGCCTCCTGCGGGGCCACCGGGACGGCCAGGACCACCCGCGCGGCGCCCAGCTGCCGGGCGATCCGGCAGGCCACCCGCGCCGTGGAGCCGGTGGCGATGCCGTCGTCGACGACCAGCGCCGTGCGCCCCGTGAGGTCGGCGCGCTCCCGGCCCTCCCGGAAGCGCGCCGTCCGGGCCTCGAGCACGGCCCGCTCCCGCGACTCGATCTGCTCGAGCTGCGCGTCCGTCACCCCGAAGTACTGGAGGGTCCGCTCGTCGAGCACGCGGGCCCCCTCCTCCCCGATCGCACCCATGGCCAGTTCCGGCTGGGAGGGGACCCCCAGCTTGCGCACCACGATCACGTCCAGCGGCGCGTCGAGGATCCGGGCCACCTCGTGGGCCACCGGCACCCCGCCCCGGGGCAGCCCCAGCACCACCACGTCCTGTCCGCGCAGGGACCCCAGCCGCTTCCCCAGCTGACGTCCGGCCTCGACCCTGTTCTCGAAGACCACCACGGTCCCCACCACCTCTCCGGTGGGCACGCGGCCCACCGCCCCTCCGGTGCGCCCCGGCTCCGCCCGCGCCTTGCGGGCCGCCGTGGACGACTCCAGCGTAGGAGCCCCGTCGGGCCGGTGGAAGGTCCGGTGGCCACGTGACGGCTGTGGACAACGGATCCGGGGCGACCCATAATGCGAGCACGCCCCGGCGGCCGGCCGGCCGCGGCCCCGGGCACCTGGACGGACGTCCCGCACGGGCGGGGGAACGGAGCACGCCGCATGCCGGAGCACACGGAGGGCCACCCGCGCAGGAGCCCCGGGGACCGCCCCCGACCGAGCAGGGGGGCCCGCGCGGACAGCAGGGTCCTGCGGACCGTCTACACGGTCTTCCTGGGGGTTCTGCTGGCCCTGTTCGTGGGTCTCGGCGTCGCCACGGTCCACCCGGGCCCGGAGGAGCCCGCCCCGCCCCCGGAGATCGCCATGGCGAGGGAGTCCCGGGAGCTCGCCCCGGAGGAGCAGCAGCAGTGGGCGTCCTACGAGCGCGAGTGGGCGGCGTGGGAGGACCGGTTCATGCGCTACAACCGCGACGTCGCCGTGGCGACCCTGATGGTCTCGGTCGCGCTCCTCGCGACGGGTCCGGCCGTGGAGCGGCGCCGGGCGGTGCTCGGCCAGGGGATCCTGCTGGGCGGCCTGTTCACCCTGCTCCACAGCGTGGTCCGCGGCCTGCTCTCGCAGGACACCCTGGCCACGTTCGGCGTGGTGACCGTGGCCCTCGTCGTGGTGCTGTTCCTCGGCTACCGCCGGTTCGTGGACCGGCCCAGCGGCAACGGCGACCTGCCGGGTCCGCGGACGGTGGTCAGCGACAACGGCAAGCACCCGTCCCGCCGCTGAGCCCAGGGCGCGCGCCGGTCTACAGCGGCAGCGGCAGCTTCTCGTCGAGCACGGCCCGGACGGCCGCGACGTCGACGTCCGTGACGGAGCCGTGCTCCCAGGACGGCGCGTTGTCCTTGTCCACGAGGACGGCCCGCACGCCCTCGGCGAAGTCGGGGCGGGCGATGGTGTCCGCGGCCAGGCGCAGCTCCCGCTCGAGGCAGGAGCGCACGCTGTGGTCGGCGGCCCCCCGCTCGAGCAGCTCGAACGTGCGCACCAGGGAGGACGGGCTCATCCCCGCGAGGTCCTCCGGCGCCGCCGCGACGATCTCCTCGAGCGTCGGGGCGCCGTAGCGCTCCTCGATCCGCTCCCACTGCGCCACCACCTCGGAGGGACCGGGTTCGCGCGCGAAGCGGGCCAGCGCGTCCTCCGGGCCCTCCTCCAGCACGGCCCCCGCGAGGGCCTCGAAGTCCTCGTCCGCCACGAGCACGTCGGCCAGGCCGAGCGCCACGGCGTCCGCGCCGCTGACGCGCTGCCCGCCGAGGGCGAGCCAGCGGCCCACGGCCCGCCCCGTCCCGTCGCGGTGCTCCGGCCGGGAGACGCGCGGCAGGAACCAGGAGGCGCCGATGTCGGTGAAGAAGCCGATCTTCGTCTCGGGCATCGCCATGACCGTGGAGGGGCCCACCACGCGATGGGAGCCGTGCACGGAGATGCCCATGCCGCCGCCCATGCAGATGCCGTTCATCAGCACCACGTAGGGCTTGGGGTAGTCGGCGATCAGGCAGTCGAGGGCGTACTCCACCGCGAACACCGCGGTGGCCTCCTCGGTCCGCCCGCCGAGCACGGCGTCACGGACCTCGCGGATGTCGCCGCCGGCGCAGAACGCCCTGGGCGAGGCGGACGTGACGAGCACGTGCTGCACGGCGTCGTCGTCCCGCCACTGTTCGAGCGCGGCCTTGAGGTCCCGGTACATCTGCGCGGTCAGCGCGTTGAGCTGACGGGGCCGGTTGAGCACGATGTGCCCGGTGCCGTTGCGGACCTCGGACAGGACGTGCCGGTCGGTGCCGGGCGTGGCGGTGTCGGGTGTGGCGGTGTCGGTCATGGCCCCCAGCCTGCCACGGGCCGGGCGGCCGTGTCATGGCTCACTCGCCCGCGGGCGGCCACTGTCCACGCTGGGCCAGCAGCGCGGCGAGCAGGTCGGCCCGGTCGGTGACGATGCCGTCGACCCCGAGCTCGAGCAGCTCCGCCATCTCGGCCGTCTCGTTGACGGTCCACACGTGCACGTCGATGCCGTGCCGGTGGGCGAAGTCCACGAACCGGGGGGTCACGAGCTGGAGCTCGGCCCCGCCCCGCACCCGGTACCGGCGGGGGATCTGCACGGTGTCGAACGGTTCGATCCACCGGGCGGCCGCCCGGCGGGCGAGGCGCCAGCTGGGCCCGCCCAGCCACGAGCACACGAGCAGCAGGCGCATCCCCTCCTTGCCGGAGGAGGTGGGCACGCTCCGGCCGTCGAGCTCGCGGATCCGCCGCAGCGTGCGCCGCCGGCGGCTCTCGGAGAACGAGGTCACCCGGACGCGGTCCACGGCCCCGAGCTCGTGCAGCAGCTCCGGCAGGGCCGCCACGGACGCCTCGTCCTTGACGTCCACGTTGAACTTCAGCTCGGGGAGCTCCGTCAGCAGGTCGGCCAGGCGCGGGATGCCCCCGGCGCCGGCGACGCGCTGGGTGCGGATCTGCTCCCAGGTCAGCGCGGAGACCCGCCCGCTCCCGGCGGTGACGCGGTCCAGGGTCTCGTCGTGGAAGGAGAGGACCACGCCGTCGGCCGTGGTGTTGACGTCGGTCTCGATCCACTCGTAGCCGAGGTCCCGGGCGGCGCGGAAGGCGTCGAGGGTGTTCTCGGCCCCGTCCCGGCAGAAACCGCGGTGGGCCAGGGCCGCGGGGGCGTCGCGGCGGTGCGCTGGTGGGGTCACCCCCCTATTGTTACCCCATGGTAGCGGTTTGTCCCGCCCATGACGCACCGGGTCGCCCCCGGCGCAGCAGCGCCTCGATCACCTGCGCCACCCCGTCCTCCTCGAAGGGCGGGGCCGTGCGGCCCACGGCGCGCGCCACCGCGGGGTGCCCGCCGGCCATCGCGTAGCCGTGGGCGGCCCACGTGAGCATCTCGAGGTCGTTGGGCATGTCCCCGAACGCCATGACCTCCTGCGGGCGGATGCCGCGCTCGGCCGCGTACTGCTCGAGGGTGCGGGCCTTGGTGAGTCCCCGCTGGCCCATCTCCACGAGCGGGGAGGCCGCCACGGAGTGCGTCACGGACAGCCGGCCCGCCACGAGCTCGGTGAGCGCCCGGTAGTACTCCTGGGGTTCCGCGGTGTCCAGCTTGGCCAGGAACTTCACCAGCCCCTGGTCCTCCGGCACCCGCTCGCGCAGGGCCCCGACCAGGGGCGCGCCGAGCTCCATCCGGTCCGTCCGGGCCCACCCGCGGTCCGTGACCACGCCCTCGAGCGTCTCCGCGGCGAACAGCGTGCCGGGGTGCCGGGCCGCGACCTCGTCCATCACCACGAACGCGTCCCGGGCCGGGAACAGGCTCGACTCCACCACGCGGTCGGCGCCGAGGTCGTAGACCACCGCCCCGTTGGAGCAGATCACCACGCCCTCGTGGTCGAGCTGCTCGCGCAGCGGATCGAGCCAGCGCATGGGGCGGCCCGTCACGAACACCACGTGGATGCCGCTGTCCTGGGCGGCCCGGATCGCGTCGACGGTGCGCGGGCGGAAGCGGAAGTCGTGCCCCAGCACGGTGCCGTCGAGGTCGCTGGCGATCATCCGGATCGGCGCCTCCGCCCCGGGGCCTCCCGGATCAGGGCTCACGGCTGTTCTGCCACCTAGGCCTCGTGGATCCCGGTGAGGCAGGCGCGGGCGATCCCGGAGCTGAACAGCTGGAAGTTCACGACCGCGGGACTGGCGCTCTCGTCGACGTCGACCTGCTCCTCCCCCACCGCGGTCACGCACACGATGTAGCGGTGCGGCCCGTGGCCGGGCGGCGGGGCGGCCCCCACGTACTCGTCGGTGCCGCCGTCGTTGCGGTGCTTGACCGCCCCGGCCGGCGGGTCGGACGCCGCGCCTCGCGCGAGGGAGGTGACGTCGGCGGGGATGTTGGACAGGCACCAGTGCCAGAACCCGCTGGGGGTGGGCGCGTCCGGGTCGAAGACCGTGACCACGTAGCTCGTCGTGCCCTCCGGGGCCCCGGACCAGCTCAGCTGGGGGGACACGTCCTGGCCGCCGGCGCCCATGAGGCCCGAGAGCTGGGCCGGGGCGAGCGGCCCGCCGTCGTGGAAGTCCTCGGACGTGACGGTGAAGCCCGGCAGCTCGGGTAGGTCGGCGTACGGGTCGCGGTCGAGCACGGGATCTCCTCCGGTCGGGAACGGGTCGGTGGCGGAACGGGTCAGGGAGCGGGCAGCTCGTCCTTCCGGGGCAGGTCGGCGCCGGCGCGGGAGACCGTGACGCCGGCCGCCGAGGCGGCGTAGCGCAGCAGCTCGCCGACCTGCTGCTCGTCGAGGTTGTCGATCCGTTCGCGGGCCGGCGCTCCCGTGTACCCGTGGTCGGTGAGCCAGGACAGCAGCGCCGCCATGAAGGAGTCCCCGGCGCCCACGGTGTCCACCACGGTGGTGCGGGCCGCGGGCACCTCCACCCCGCGCGGACCGGTGGCGCGGGTGCGGGCCCAGGGGCCCAGCGGACCGCGGGTCACGACGACGAGCTCGGCGCCGGCCTTGAGCCAGGCGCCCGCGCTCTCCTCGACGCTGCGGTGGGGGTACAGCCACAGCAGGTCCTCGTCGGAGGCCTTCACCACGTCGGCGAGGGCCACGAGCTGCTCGGCCCGGGCCCGGGCGTCCGAGGAGTCCGGGATGATCGACGGCCGGCAGTTGGGGTCGTAGGAGATCAGGGCGGAGCGGTGGGCCTGCTCCACGGCGTGCAGCACCCTCGAGGCGCCGGGCTCGAGCATGGCCCCGATCGACCCGACGTGCAGCAGGGAGGTGTCCCGGAGCAGCTCCGCCAGCTGCTCGTCCGAGAGGTCCAGGGACCAGTCCAGCTGGAAGTCGTAGGTCGCGGCGCCGTCGTCCCCGATCACGGCCTCCGCCACGGAGGTGGGCCGCGCGTCGGCCCCGAAGGGCAGGCGGACACCGTTGTCCCGCAGGTGCGCCTCGACCTGCGTGCCGTACTCGTCCTCCCCGTACCGGCCGAGGAACTGGACGTCGTGGCCGAGCCGGGCCAGGCCCACGGCCACGTTCATGGGGCTCCCCCCGGCGTGCGCCCGGGGCTCCTGGCCGTGCTTCGACACCACGTCGACGAGGGCTTCACCGATCACCGTCAGCATGCCCTCACGGTAGCACCCGCCCGTCCCACCGCCCCCGGCGCCGGAGCGGTGCCGCGGGCGCGTCACAGGGACCGCGGTCCCGTCCCCGTGGCCCTAGAATGGTGGGCGGCGCACTGCGCGAACCGCAGCGGCGCGCGCACCCGACCGCGCAACGAGGCGCGGCACGTCACGGCCGGACACGATGACGTCCCCGGCCGAGGAAGAGAGTCATTCTTGAGCACTCCTGAAAGCTGGGCCGACCGCGAGGCACTCGCCGAGGGCATCGTCCCCCTGGTCGGACGCCTGCACCGCGAGAACAAGGTCGTGCCGACGGTCTACGGCCGCTCCCTGGTGCACAAGTCCGTCACCCAGATCATCAAGGCGCACCGCTTCGCCCGCCGCATCGACGGCGAGGAGCTGCCGCTGGAGGACACGGCCCGCCTGCTCGAGACCATGTCCGGCCTGAACCTGGGCACCTGCGCGGTGGACCTCGGCAAGCTCAACCGGCTCGCCCACGACTCCGGCCAGGACCTCGAGGCGTTCCTGCGCGAGGAGCTCGCCCCCGTGGTGGACCGCCGGGCCCAGAACTCCCCCGAGTCGCAGGACGTGGTGCTCTACGGGTTCGGCCGCATCGGCCGCCTCCTCGCCCGCATCCTGATCAACCGCAACGACGGCACCGGGCTGAACCTGCGCGCCGTGGTGGTGCGCAAGAAGCCGGGCAACGACCTGGTCAAGCGCGCGTCCCTGCTGCGCCGCGACTCGGTGCACGGCAAGTTCGACGGGACCATCCACGTCGACGAGGAGAACGACGTCATCACGGCCAACGGCGTGGCCATCAAGTTCATCTACGCGAACGACCCCACCGAGATCGACTACACCGCGCACGGCATCGACAACGCGATCGTCGTGGACAACACCGGCGTGTGGCGCGACGAGGCCGGGCTGTCCAAGCACCTGCAGTCCAAGGGCGTGGCCAAGGTGCTGCTCACGGCACCGGGCAAGGGCGAGCTGAAGAACATCGTGTGCGGCGTCAACGACGACGTCATCACCGCGGAGGACACCATCCTGTCCGCGGCGTCCTGCACCACCAACGCGATCACCCCCGTGGTGAAGGTCCTCCACGACCGGTACGGCATCCGGCAGGGCCACGTGGAGACGGTGCACTCCTACACCAACGACCAGAACCTCATCGACAACTGGCACAAGGGCGACCGCCGCGGCCGCTCCGCCGCCCTGAACATGGTCATCACGGAGACCGGCGCGGCGAAGGCCGTGGCCAAGGCGCTGCCGGAGATGGCCGGCAAGCTGACCGGCAACGCGATCCGCGTCCCCACCCCGGACGTGTCGATGGCCATCCTGAACCTGCAGCTCGAGCAGGCCCCGGAGTCCGCGGACGCCGTCAACCAGTACCTGAAGGACATCTCGCTGAACTCGTCGCTGCGCAAGCAGATCGACTACACGGACTCCCCCGAGATCGTCTCCACCGACTTCGTGGGCTCGCGCCGCGCGGGCGTCGTCGACGGTCTCGCCACGATCGTCAACGGCAGCTCGCTGGTGCTCTACGTCTGGTACGACAACGAGTTCGGCTACTCCTGCCAGGTGGTGCGGGTGCTCGCCCGGATGGCCGACATCGCCATGCCGCAGTTCCCGGGCGAGCGGGTCGCGGTCGGCGCCGTCGCCGGCTGACCCGCCCCGGCAAGCCCGGGCGGCCGAGGGGTCGCGACCTGCGAACCGTCCGCGCGAGGGGTCGCCACTGAACGGAACGACCGACTCACACCGTTCAGTGGCGACCCCTCGCGCAGCAGGTCGAGCAGACGACGCCCCTCGTACGGCGGCGCAGCGGGTCAGGAGGTGTAGAAGGCGCCCGCGACGGCGCCGAGGGCCGCGACGTCGGCCACGTGGCACAGCTCCCGGGCGGAGTGCATCGACAGCAGGCCGATGCCCACGTCGACCGTGCGCACGCCGAGCCGGGCGGCGGTGATGGGCCCGATCGTGGACCCGCACGGCACCCGGTTGTTGGAGACGAACTCCTGGTAGGCCACCCCGGCGCGCGCGCAGGCCTCGGCCCAGATCCCGGCGCCCACGGCGTCCGTGGCGTAGTGCTGGTCCGCGTTGATCTTCAGCAGCGGACCCGCCCCGGGCAGCGGGCGGTTCACGGGATCGTGGTGGCCCTGGTAGTTGGGGTGCACCAGGTGCCCGGCGTCGGCGGACAGGCACACGGACGCGGCCAGGGAGCGCCGGTGCTCGGCGGGCGTGCGGTCCAGGCCCTCGGCGATGCGCACCAGCACGTCCTCCAGGAACGGCCCCGCGGCGCCGGAGCGGGTCCGCGAGCCGATCTCCTCGTGGTCGAACGCGGCGAGCACCGCGATGTGCCGGCCCTGCTCGACCGCCTCGGCCTCCCGCACCAGGGCGCTCAGCCCGGCGTGCACCGAGGAGAGGTTGTCCAGCCGGCCGGAGGCGAACAGCGTGCCGTCCTGCCCGAACACGGCCGGGGGCTGGGAGTCCGCCAGCACCACGTCGTAGCCGACGATCCGGGCCGGGTCCACGGGCCCGCCGTCCGCGTGCTCGGCGAGCAGCGCGAGCACGTCCGCGTCCTCCGGCTCCCCCACGCCCCAGACCGGCTGCACGTGCTGCTGCCGGTCGAGCTGCAGGCCCTTGTTCGCCTCCCGGTCCAGGTGGATGGCCAGCTGGGGGATGCGCGCCACGGGGCCGGTCGCGGTCAGGTGCTCGGCCGGGGCGCCGTCCGCGCCCCGGACCACGAGCCGGCCCGCCAGGCGTAGCTCCCGGTCCAGCCACGAGTTCAGCAGCGCCCCGCCGTAGGTCTCGACCCCTGCCTGGTGCCAGGTGTGGACCGTGCTGGTGGGCCGGGGCTTGAGCTTGAAGCCCGGTGAGTCGGTGTGCGCGCCGAGGATCCGGAAGCCGGCCGCCGCGGGGACCTCGGCGGGGGTGGCCCACGCGATGACCGCCCCGTCGCGGAGCACGTAGCGGCGCCCGCGGACGCCGGCGCCCGTCCAGTCCTCCGGCTCGTGCAGGCGGACGAAGCCCGCCTCCTCGAGGCGGGCCGCGGCGGCGTGCGCGGCGTGGAAGGAGCTCGGCGACGCCGTCACGTAGCGGCCGAGGTCCTCGACGGCGGGGCGGGGGTCGGCTGCGGTGCTCGGTTCCATGCGGCCAGTCTACGGAAGGGGCTCGGGCGCGCGGCCGGGCGTCCGCGCCGCCCAGTGGCCGGGGCAGGCCGGCGGCCCGGGGCACACCCAGGCGCCGGTCCCCTCGCCCGGCCCGCCGCGGCCGGCGAGGCCGGCGGGTCCCGCGGGTCCGGGCACCGGGAGCGCACCCGGCCGCGGCGGGCGCACGGTGCGGGTCACCTCCACGCCGTGCCGGCGCACGAACCGGACCACCCACCAGGCGAAGACCAGCTGCGTGCCCGCGGAGACCGTCAGGGCCACCCAGGTCGACTCCACGGCGTCGGGGTCGGCCAGGCCGAGGGCACCGAGGAGCGTGGCGACCACGTTGTTGACCACGTGCAGGGCGATCGCCGCCTCGAGCCCGCCGGTGCGCCAGGTCAGATAGCCGGCCACGACCGCCATCACGGCGACCGCCAGCAGCCCCCACGCGTCGTACAGGTGCCCGAACGTGAACAGCGGCACGGGCAGCAGGATCGCGAACACGGGCCGGCGCAGCCAGCGCCCCACGGTCTGCAGCAGGTAGCCCCGGAAGACGAGCTCCTCCGCCGCGCACTGCAGCGGGACCACGAGCACGATCATCGCGATCAGCCACCAGAAGCCCTCCACCGGCTGCGGGGCGGCCGGCGTTCCGGCCAGTGCGTACTCCACCAGGGAGGCGGCCGCCTGGGCCACCGCGTAGACCACGAGGGCCGCCAGGAGGCACCGGCCCAGGAGGCCCGGGCGCAGCCGGCCCGTCACGGACAGCAGCAGCCCGAGGGGCCGAGGACCCATGATCGCCCGGGCCGCCAGCAGCGCCGGGATCATGAGGACCAGGGAGAAGAACAGCACGAAGAAGATCGCCGGGTCCAGGATGTCCAGCTCCGCGCCCGGGAGGAAGACCTCGTCCAGGGCCTCCTCGCCGCGCACGGCCACGAGCCCCACGGCCCACACGATGCCGAGGACGATCGCGAGCACCAGGTAGAAGGCCCCGAAGAGCAGCAGCTCCACGAGCGGCTTCCACCACCGGTGCTCGGGGTCGGCGTGGCCGAGGCGGTGGTACGGCAGGAGACGGGCAGCGGGGCCCGTGCGGTGGTCGGCGGGAGGCTCATTCCTCCAGGGGGTGGCGCGCGCGGTCATACCTCCCACGGTATCCGCAGCCGTGCCCGCGCGGGGACGGCTCCGGCCCGGGGGACGCGCCGGTTCCCCGGCCGGGCTCAGCGCGCGTAGCGGTCCACGAACGCGGCCAGGATCCTCCGGGGCTCGGTCACCGGCGGGCCGGTGCGGATGCGGTCCTTGACGTCCTCGGCCTCGCCGGCCGGGAAGTACCCGTGCTCCTTGTACGCCTCGATCCGGTTGAGCAGGGCGGGGGCGTCCAGCTCGGGGTGGAACTGGGTCGCGTAGAGGTTCCGCCGGATCCGGAACATCTGGACGGGGCAGTCCGTGCCGGTCGCGAGCAGGACGGCGGAGGGCGCCAGGGTGCGCGTGCCCTCCTTGTGCCCCACGAAGCCGTGAAACACGGGCGGGAACTCCTGGAGCAGCGGGTCCCGCAGCCCCTCCTCGGTCAGGGTGACCTCGATGACGCCGATCTCCTCGCCGCGGCTGCGGTCCACGACCCCGCCCTGGTGGGTGCCGAGGGTGCCGACGCCGTAGCAGGCGCCGAGGAAGGGGAAGTCCCGGGCGACGACCTCGTCGAGCAGGCCCCGCATCTCGGCCTCGGCCCGGCGCTGTACCTCGGACTTCAGCTGCGGCGGGTCGGAGGAGTTGAACGGGGAGCCGCCGATGATCACCCCGGAGTAGCGCTCGAGGTCGATCGGCGGCATGGGCCCGGCCTCGAGCCGGACGCGGTGGAGGCTGCTCTCCTGCAGGCCGCTGAAGCGGCAGACGGTCTCGTACTCCTCGTCCGCGACCTCGTCCTCGGCGCGGGTGGCGAGCAGCAGGAAGGGCTTCATGGGCCCATCGTAGCCAGCGCCGCCGCCCGTCCCGCGCGCTCAGGGCACGAGGCGCTCCCGGTGCGCGTAGGCGTTGCACGAGGTGCCGCGGCTGAAGCCGAGCAGGGTGACGCCCGTCTGCTCCGCGAGGTCCACGGCGAGGGCGGAGGGCGCCGAGACGGCCGCGAGCGCGGGGACGCCGGCCATGGAGGCCTTCTGCACCAGTTCGAACGAGGCGCGGCCCGAGACCTGCAGGACGGTGGAGCGCAGGGGCAGCAGGCCCTGGCGCAGGGCCCAGCCCACCACCTTGTCCACGGCGTTGTGCCGCCCCACGTCCTCGCGCACGCACAGCAGCTCGGGCTCGCCGGCATCCTGCCCGGTGCCCCCGTCCCCGGCGGGATTCCCCGGAAAGCGGAAGAGCCCCGCGGCGTGCACTCCCCCGGTCGTGTCGAACAGCTTCTGCCCGGTGCGCAGCCGGTCGGGCAGGGCCAGGACCGCGGTCACGGGCAGCCGGACCGGGTCCCCGGCCGGGTCGAAGGACGAGACCTTGGTGACGGCCTCGATGGAGGCCGTGCCGCAGACCCCGCACGACGACGACGTGTAGACGTGGCGCTCCATGGAGGTGTCCGGCGGCGCGACACCGGGCGCGAGCCGCACCTCCACCACGTTGTAGGTCCGCTGCCCGTCCGGGCCGACGCCGCTGCGGTAGTCCATCCGCACGATGTCGTCCGGGGCGCGCACCACGCCCTCGGAGACGAGGAAGCCGGCCACCAGGTCGAAGTCGTGACCCGGTGTGCGCATGGTGACGGTGAAGGCCCGGCCGTCGAGCCGGATCTCCAGGGGCTCCTCGCCGGCGAGGGTATCGGCCCGCCCGGTTCCGCCGCCCTCGGCGGTGTACCGGTGCACCCGCCGGCGCTGGGAAGCTCGGGTCATGGCGGTCCTTCCGGTCCCGGCCCCTCCGGAGGGGGCCCTCCCCGGCATCCTAGGCCCGCGGGACGGTCCACCGCCGGACGGGGGACATTACCCAGCGGTAACGTCAGGTGAAGTGGGGACAGCGAAAGACTGTTCGAATTCATAGACTTTTGTCCAGTGGCGACCCCCGGGGGCGTCCGCGGCAGGGCTGCGGGAGAAACCCCCCGGGGTGTCGACAAGTCAGCGGCTCCCGGCCGGCTGCCGCGTCCGGTCCCGCTCCGTCCAGCCCTGTCCCGCTCCGTCCCCGGAGGCCCCCGTGCCACGTCCCCACCGCACGTCTCCCGCCGGCCGCGCCGCCGGCCGCGCCGCCGGCCGCGCCGCCGGCCGCGCCGTCGCCGCCGCGGCGGCCTCGCTGCTGGCCCTCACCCTGCTCGGCGGCGGCCTCGGCGCGACCGCCCTCGCCCCGTTCTGATCCCAGGAGTTCCCATGAGCCGGTACTGCACCCCCACGGCCTACGTGCTCGGCGTCCTCGCCCTGCTGGCCGTCATCGTGCTCACCACCCCCAACGGGGGGACACACGCCCACCGGTCCCCCGCGGACCTCACCGGCCCGTCGTCCGGTCCCGGCCCGGGAGTCCTCACCCGGGCCGTGGCGGCCGCCTCGGGCGGCACGGTCGCGGACGCCCCCGGCGTGCGGACGCCCGCGGCCCCCGGAGGCACGGTCCCCCGAGCCCTGGCCGGCCTGCCCGCGTGACCACCGTGCTCCGCCGGGCGCTCCCGCCGCTGCTCGTGCTCGCGGCCACCGCGGTGGCGGCGCTGCTGCTCGCCGTCGTCGTCGTCCCGCTCGTGCGGGGCTGGGTGCCGCTCACGGTGCTCTCCGGATCGATGGAGCCGGCCGTCCCGGCGGGCAGCCAGGTCGTCGTCGCGCCCCTCGAGGGCGAGGAGGGCGCCGCGGGGCTGGCCGCCGGGGACGTCGTGACGTTCCTGGCCCGTCGCGGCGATCCGGCGCTCGTGACCCGCCGGATCGTGGGCGTCACGGTGGACGGCGAGGGCCGGCGCAGCTTCACGACCCGGGGCGACGCCGAGGCCGCCCCGGACGCCGAGCCGGTCACCGACGACCGGCTGCACGGCGTGGTGAAGTACCACGTGCCCTGGGCCGGCTACGCCGCCACGCTCCTGGACCCCGAGCAGAAGCGCACCGGGATCGTGCTGCTCGCCGCGGCCCTGTTCGGCTACGCGCTGTGGCAGTTCGCGGGCGCGCTCCGGGACCGCGACCCGGCCCGGGCCGCGGATGCCGGTGCGGAGTCCGCGGCAGATCCCGGTGCGGAGTCCGCAGCGGATCCCGGTGCGGGCGAGACCGCGGGACAGCGCACCGGTTCCGGGGCCGGCACCGGGCAGGACCCCGGGTGGGACCCCGCGCCGGCACCCGTGCCGGACCTCGTGTCGGAGTCCGTGCCGGACCTCGTGTCGGAGTCCGTGCCGGACCACGTGTCGGAGTCCGGGCAGGACCCCGCGCCGGCACCGGTGCCGGCACTGGGGCGGGACGCTGTGCGGGTGCCGGCGCCGACGCCCGCTCAGGGTTCCGTGCCGGTTCCGGTCTCCGCGGCCGCGGCCTCCACCGGGGCGCGGCCGCTCGTGACCGCGGCCTCCGGCCGCTGAGGCGAACCCCGCCCCCGCTCCGCGCCCGCGGCGCCGCCGCCGCTCCGCCACCGCTCCACTGCCGCTCCGCCAGCGTTCCACCACCGCTCCACCACCGGGCCCCCGCCGGCGCCGGGAGGTACCGGCCCACCCGCACGGACCGTCCTCGCCGGCCGCGCCGCCGTTGCCGGTGGACGGGAGCGGGTCCATGATGGGGACCATGACCGAGACCCCGCTCACACCCGTCGACGAGACCTGGCAGCGCGCCCTGGTGGTGGTCGCGCACCCGGACGACATGGAGTTCGGCGCCGCCGCGGCCGTGGCCCGCTGGACCGGACAGGGCAAGGACGTGGTCTACTGCCTGGTCACCAGTGGTGAGGCGGGCATCGACGGGCTCGAGCCGCAGCAGTGCGGCCCGCTGCGGGAGGCGGAGCAGCGGGAGTCGTGCCGGATCGTGGGCGTGGAGCAGGTGGAGTTCCTGCACCAGCCGGACGGGGTGCTCGAGTACGGGGTGGCGCTGCGGCGGAAGATCGCCGAGGTGGTCCGGCGGCACCGCCCGGACGTGGTGATCACCAACAACTTCCGGGACACCTGGGACGGCGCCACCAACCTGAACCAGGCGGACCACATCGCCACGGGCCGGGCGACCTTGGACGCGGTGCGCGACGCCGGCAACCGGTGGGTCTTCCCGGAGCAGGTGGAGGCGAGCCTGCAGCCGTGGCCGGACGTGCTGGCGGTGTGGGCTGCGGCCTCGCCCGCCGCCCGGCACGCGGTGGACGTGACGGAGACCTTCGACGCCGGTGTGGCGTCGCTGCGGGCCCACGGTGCCTACCTCGAGGGGCTGGGCTGGGCCGACTTCGACCCGGACGCCTTCCTGCGGGGCAACGCCGCCGCCGTGGGCGAGCGGCTCGGCGTGCCGCTCGCGAGCTCCTTCGAGGTGCTCCCCCTGCAGTGGGGCGGCAGCGAGGACTGAGCAGCACGGGCCGCGCGGCGCGGGCCGCGCGGCGCGGGCCGGGCGGGGACGTTCACGCCGGGCCGGGCTCCCGGAGGACCAGCAGGACCAGGAGCACGGCGAGGACCACGAGGCCGGCCACGAAGCCGACGGCCCCGGCCCAGCCGCCGGACGTGTAGAAGACGCCACCGGCCGTGCCCAGGACGGACGAGCCGGCGTAGTAGAAGAGGGTGTAGAGGGACGAGGCCTGGGCCTTGCCGGTGCGGGAGCGCACCGGGACCCACCCGGAGGCCACGGCGTGCGCGGCGAAGAACCCTGCGGTGAACAGCAGCAGCCCCAGCACGATCACGGGGATCGACGGGACGAGCGTGGCCAGCAGCCCCGCGAGCATGACGACCCCGCTGCTCGTCAGGACCACCCGGCGCCCGTGGGCCGCGGCGATCCGCCCGGCGGTCCCGGAGGACCAGGTGCCCGAGAGGTAGGCCAGGAACAGCAGGCTCACCACGGTCTGGGACACCCCGAACGGCTCCTCGCCGAGGTGGAAGCCGAGGTAGTTGTAGATCGCCACGAACCCGCCCATGAGCAGGAAGCCCTGCAGGTAGAGCACCACGAGGCCGCGGTCCGCGAGGTTGGCGCCCAGCCGTCCCAGCAGTCCTCCCGGTCCGGCGAGCCGGACGCTCTGGCGCACGAATCCCCGCTGGCGGGGGGCGATCAGGACGAAGACCACGGCGGCCAGCGCGGCGAGCACGCTCACGGTGATCGTGCCGGCCCGCCAGCCGAACGCGTCGCCCACGGGTGCGGCGACGATGCGCCCGGCGAGCCCGCCCAGGCTCGTGCCCGCCACGTAGGTGCCGGCGGCCACGGCGGCGTGCCGGCGGTCGAGCTCCTCGGCGAGATAGGCCATGGCCACGGCGGGGATCCCGCCCAGGGCGACGCCCTCCGCGAAGCGCAGCGCCACCACCGCCTCGAAGCCCGGCGCCAGGGGCATCACGAGTCCCAGGACCGTGGCGGAGACGACGGCCACCACCATGGTCCGCAGCCGCCCCCACCGGTCGGAGACCACGGACCACGGCAGGACGCCCACGGCGAGGCCGAGGGTCGCGGCGGAGACGCCCAGGGACGCCTGCGCGGCGCCGATCCCGAGGTCCGCGGCCAGCAGGGGCAGCACGCCCTGCACCGAGTAGAGCTGGGCGAACGTCGCCACCCCGGCGCACAGCAGCGCCAGCAGGACCCGGCGGTAGCCCGGGCTGCCGCGGTCGTAGCCGGTCCAGGCGCCGGGCTCAGCCACGGCCTGCGGGGACGGCGCTCCGCGTCCCGGCGCGCAGACCGGTGGCCACCCACACGGCCAGGAGCAGGAACAGGGCGAGGTAGGGCAGCGCGGCCAGGACGTCGATCACCGCTGTGCCCGCGCCCAGGGGGCGCAGCCACGCGTCCCAGCGGATCGGCCCGATGTACAGGCCCACGACGGCGACCCCGCCCAGGACGAGGGCGGTCCGGCGCGGCCCGTCCCGGAGGAACGCCGGCCACGCCTCGACCCACAGGGCGGTCAGGACCACTCCCCACCACAGGTGGTGGTGGGACCAGGTGATCGGGGACATGTAGAGCATGACGAGGGCGTTGACGGCGACCACGGAGAGGATCATGCCCCGGGCCGCGAGCACCCGGATCAGCAGGGCGACGCCCGCGACCATGGCGAGGATCAGTGCCCAGCGCAGCAGGGGCTCGGCGCCCCCGGGGACCCCGAGGTGCAGGAGCACCCCCTGCAGCGAGGTGTTGTCGACGTACCCGGTGTTGCCCACGCGCTCGTCGCTGACCACGGCCTCCGTCCAGAACACGACCGCGTCCCGCGGCAGCACCAGGAAACCGGCCAGCACGGTCGCGGCGAACGTGAGGCCCATCGTGAGGATCGGGCGCAGCTGCCCGCGCATCAGGAACAGGAGCCCGAAGGCCAGGGGCGTCAGCTTGACGCCGGCGGCCAGCCCGATCCAGAACCCGCGGGGGATCCGGCCCAGCAGGGTGTCGTCGCGGGTGCGCAGCAGGTCGTACAGGATGAGGGCGATGAGCAGCGCGTTGATCTGCCCGAGCCCCACGTTGCGCATCCAGGGCCCCGACCAGAGCAGCACCGCGGTGCCCGCGGCCACGGCGGTGGCCGGGCCCAGCAGGCTCTGCAGCGGGAGCGGTCGGCCCCGGTCGGCCGCGTAGCGCAGCAGCACGGCGGACAGCCCCACGGCGAACCCGATCGTGGCGAGCCCCAGGAGGAGCTCGGTGAGCCAGTCGGGGAGATAGGCGAGCGGCACGAACAGCAGCGCCGCGAACGGGGGGTAGGTGAACGGCAGGCCACCGTCGTCGTGCAGGCTCAGGCCGGGCCCGTAGAGCTCGTCGGCGAATCCGTGCCGGTCGACCACGGCCATGCCGCCGAGCCGGTAGACGTCCAGGTCGATGCTGCCGTCGAGGGCCAGCCACACGGACCGCACCAGCACCCCCGCCAGCAGCAGCCACACCAGGGCGGTCAGTGCGGTCCGGCGTCCGGTGCGGGACGGCACGGCAGTGGGGGAAACGCTCACCAGGGCCTCAGTTCTCGGGTCGGTGCGTGCCGGGGCGGACGCGGAGGGGTGCGGCCACCACTCTAATCCTGGCCGTTCCCCGCCCGGGCACGGGCCGCCCGGGCACCGGGCACCGGGACACCGGGCGCCGGGGCACCGGGACACCGGGAGACAGGAGCCGCCGGGCCGCGGACACGGCATGATGGACCGTGCGGGCCCCGAGGGCCGGGGCCGACGGACCCCGCGCCGTGCGCCCGCCACGACCACCACGACCACCACGACCACCGGAGGAGGACGACCATGACGGACCACGAGACGACCGGCCCGCCGGCGGCGCCGCTGCACGACCTGCTGCTGGAGAGCGAGGACATCACGTCCTTCCTCGACGCCCTGACCGCCACCATCGCCCAGGCCCTGTCCACCGACGGGGACGAGGTCTGGTGCGCGGTCACCCTGCTGCGGCCGAAGCGGTCCACGACCGTGGCCTCCTCCAGTCCCGCCGCCGAGGCGCTCGACGAGATCCAGTACCACTACGGCGACGGACCGTGCCTCACGGCCTCCCGCGAGCACCGGCTGGTCCACGTCACGGACACCCGCACCGACCCGCGGTGGCCCGAGTACGGCCGGGCCGCCGCCGCCCACGGGGTCCTCTCCGCCCTGGGGGTGCCCCTGGACCTCGCCGGCGAGGCCGCGGCGGCCCTGGACGTCTACGCCGACCGTCCCCACAAGTTCGACCCGGCGACCATCGAGGTGATCCGGCGCGAGGTGGCCTCCGCCTCGAGCGCCCTGCGCCTGGCCGTGCGGATGGAGAAGCACCGGGACGCCGAGGCCGACCTGAAGGCGGCCATGGCCTCGCGCACCACCATCGACCTGGCCGTGGGGATCGTCATGGGCCAGAACCGGTGCACCCAGGAGGAGGCCTTCGGCATCCTGCGGGCCGCCTCCAGCCACCGCAACGTGAAGCTGCGCGACGTCGCGGCGGAACTGGTCGCCACCGTGGGCCGGGGCCCGGCCACCACGCACTTCGACGCCTGAGGGCCCGGCGGCGGGCTAGCTAGCCCTTCCGCCACTCGTCGCTGGTCAGGTGGGAGCCCGCCTGCGGCCCCATCTGCACCATGCCGCCGTCCACCACCCAGGACGCACCGGTGACGTAGGCGGCGGCCGGGGAGGCCAGGAACGCGATGACCGAGGCGACCTCGCGGGCGTCCCCGGGCCGACCCAGCGGCACGCCCGGGCGGTGGGCGGCCCGCGGGTTCTCGTCCTCCTGGCCGGTCATGGGGGTGGCGATCTCCCCGGGAGCCACCGAGTTCGCGGTGATGCCGTGCTCCCCCAGCTCGAGGGCGATGGTCTTCACGAGCCCGCCGAGGCCGTGCTTGGCGGCGTCGTAGGCGCTCGAGCCCACCCGCGGCACGTGCTCGTGGACGCTCGTGACGGCGATCAGCCGGCCGCCCCGGCCGGCGGCCACCATGTGCCGTGCCGCCGCCTGGAGGCACACGAACGCCCCGTCGAGATCGGTGGCCAGCACCGTGCGCCACGTGCCCAGGGTCGTCTCCAGGAAGGGGACGTTCGCGCCCGTGCCCGAGTTGTTCACGAACACGTCCACCCCGCCGAGCCGCTCCACGAGGCCGTCGACGACGGCGCCGCAGCCCTCCAGGTCCGTGGTGTCCAGCCGCGCCACCACGGCCCGCCGGTCGTAGGACCGGACCTCCTCCGCCGTGCGCTCCGCGCCGGCCTCGTCCCGGTGCCAGGTGATGGCCACGTCCATCCCGGCCGCCGCCAGCGCCACGGCGGTCGCCCGCCCGATGCCGGAGTCGGAGCCGGTCACCACGGCCGTGCGCGGGGTGGGATCGGGTGAGGTCGCCATGGTCGTGCCCTTCCGTTCTGGTGGTGCGCGGACCGCCGTGCGGGACCGCCCCGGTGGACCCAGCCTATGCCCGCCCGGGACGCGGCTCACACCCCGGCCCCGATCCCCGTTGCGGAGCGGGACCGGACGGAGGAACCTGGTGCACAGGCTCGTGGTCCGATGCGAGGGAAGAGTCGAGGAGAGCGCCATGGCACACCAGGACCCGTCAGGACCGACCGCCCCGGAGGGTCCCCGGACACCGGGCCCCGACCGTCCGGGCGCCTCCACGCCGCGGGGGCGCCGCCAGGAGGTGGTGGCGGCGGAGAAGCGGGAGTTCGGGGGCGTGAAGTTCGGCTGCGCGTTCTTCGGCTGGATGACCGCCACGGGCATCGCGGTGCTGCTCACGGCCCTGCTCGGCGCCATCGGCGCGGGCCTGGGAGTGGCGACCAGCACCGACCCGGGCGAGATCGCGGAGCAGGTCGCCCGGGACACCGGCACCGTGGGCCTGGTCAGCGGGATCGCCCTGGCCCTGGTGCTGTTCGTCGCCTACTTCGCCGGGGGCTACGTGGCCGGGCGCATGGCCCGGTTCGACGGCGCCCGGCAGGGCGTGGCCGTGTGGGTCTGGGCCGTCGTCATCGCGATCGTCCTGGCGGTCCTGGGCGCGGTCGCGGGCGAGCAGTTCAACGTGCTGCGCGAGCTCAACAGCTTCCCGCGGATCCCGATCGGCGAGGGCGCCCTGACCACGGGCGGCATCATCGCCCTGGTCGTCGCCGTCCTGATCCCGCTGATCGCGGCGGTCCTGGGCGGGCTCGCCGGGATGCGCTTCCACCGCAAGGTGGACCAGGCCGGGATCGACCACCAGTACCGGTCCCACTTCTGAGCCCGGCGGCTCAGAACGCCAGCACGAGCCGCCCGCGCACTCCCCCGGCCTCGAGCCGCCGGTGCGCCTCGGCGGCCTCCGCGGCAGGCAGCACGGCGGCGACCCGCAGGGAGAGCACGCCCTCCTCGACGTGCCGGCGCAGCCGGTCGAGCTTGTCGCCCGAGTGGTACTCCCGGGGCACGCTGATCCGGTGCACGGTGATCCCGCGGCCCGGGTCCCCCGTCCAGTGCCGCACGGTCGCGAAGGCGCCGCCGTCGCGGACCGCGGGCGCGGCCTTCCCGTCGAGCACGGCGGCGTCCACGAGGGCGTCGACCCCCGCGGGGAAGAACTCGCGGATCCGCGCCGCGACGTCGTCGCCGCGCGCCACCACGTGGTCGGCCCCGAGGCTCTCCACGAGCTCCAGGTCCCGGTCCGAGGCGTCGGCCACGACCGTCAGGCCCTCGTGCTCGGCGAGCTCCACCACGTAGTTGCCCAGGGTCCCCGCGGCACCGGTGACGGCGAGGGTCTGCCCGGGCTCGAGGTCCAGCACCTCGAGGATCTGCAGGGCGGTGAGCCCGTTCATGGGCAGGGTGGACGCCGCGGCGAAGTCGGTGCCCGCCGGGAGGCGGGCGATCGAGTCGTCCGGGGCCACGAGCAGCTCCGCGTAGGCGCCGCCGTGCTCCCCGCGGGGCAGGGCGATCGCCATGACGGCCTCCCCGACGTGCCAGGCGCTGCCCGGGCCCACCTCGTCGACGACCCCGGCCGCGTCCATCCCCGGCACGTACGGCGGGCTCAGGTGCTCCACCGGCTGACCGCCCGCGCGCAGCACCGTGTCGGTGGGGCTGACCGCGGCCGCCCGGACCCGGATCCGCACCTCCCCCGGCCCGGGGTGGGGATCCGGCACCTCGTGGACGGCGAGGGCCTCGGGCCCCCCGAACGACTCGACTCCGATGACGCGCATGCCCGTTCCAACCCCGGGACGCGCGCTCCCATTCCGAGGCCGTTCCGACACCGGCCCGTCACCGGTCCGACATGCGGGCGGGCCGGCGGTCACACCGTTGCACCGCCGCGGGCCGGGGGCCATGCTGAGGGCGGGCCCCGCCGCACCACGAAGGGATCGTCATGGCACCGACAGAGTTCATCACCCTTCCCGTCTCGGACCTGGAGCGCTCGAAGCAGTTCTACTCCGGCCTCGGCTGGCGCCTGCACCCGGCCTTCGAGGGCAGCGGGGCCGGGACCGTCGAGATCCGCGAGGACGAGCACGTCATGGTCCTGAGCGAGGACCGCCACCTGCGCCTGGTGGGCCCGGGCTCCCCGGGCACCCCGGCCGACGCCTCGGTCGTCAACGCGCTGAGCGTGGACTCCCCCGAGGAGATCGACGCCATCGTGGACCGGGCCGTGCGGGCCGGCGGGACCGAGGGCGACGTCCAGGACTACGGCTTCCTGCGCTCGCGCTGCTTCCGGGACCCCGACGGCCACCAGTGGGAGATCCTGTGGGTGGACCCGGCGGCGGCCACCCTCCGCACGGCCCGCCGGGAGCAGTGACCACGGCGCGGTGAGCACAGCGCCGTGAGCGCGGCCCGGAGAACACCGGGCCGCGGTCACCGGGCGGTGGGCGCGCGGGACGACCGGGCAGCACGACGGCCCGGTCACCAAGGGGTGACCGGGCCGTCGTGCCGTTCCGGTGGTCTCAGCCGCTCACTTCTCGGACACGGCCGCCGCGAGCCGCTCGAGGGACTGCTCCAGGGCGCCCTCCTCGAACAGCGGGAAGGACACCGCCTTGCGGGCCTCCGGGCTCGCGTGCTCCCACGAGTAGGTCTCGGTGACCAGGGTGGCGCCGGGGCCCTGAGGCTCGAGCTCCCAGATCCACTCCCAGCCCTCCAGCTCGGCGCCCTGCGGCTTGGGGCGCCAGGCGAGCAGCTTGTTCTCGTCGTAGCCGGAGACGGTGTTCTCCATGACGTAGTCGCCGCCCATGTGCTCGCCGTTCATGTTCATCACGAACACCTGGCCGACCTGCTGGATGCGCTGGTCGTCGCCGGAGACGACCGTTCCGGAGCCGTCGATCCGGCGGTGCCGCGAGGGCAGGCTGAGGACGTCGAAGATGGCGTCGGCGGGGGCGTCGATGACGCGGCTGGCGGAGATGCTGTGCTCGGACATGCGTGGGTCCTCTCGTCGTCTGCGGTACTGGCCCACCGTAGGCAGACGGGACCGCCTCCTGGCCAGGGCTGTCCGCTCCCCGCGTAGCCGGGCCGGTCCGCCCGGCGCGGTCCGTGCGCTCAGCCGGGGCCCGTCCCGAGGGGCTCCCGCCGCCCGGCCAGCGCCCTCAGGTACCCGGCGAAGCCCCGCTCGGCCCGGCCGGTGCTGCGCCCCGAGGTGAGGACCCGCACCCGGTCCGTGGCGAGCACCCGGTGCCCGCGCCCCCGCGCCGTCTCCGCGAGCAGGACGTCCTCGCCGTGGGGCACCGCGCGGAAGCCCCCGCACGCGGCGTAGACGTCGGCGCGCACGCCCAGGTTGGCCGCGTGCACGTGGGGGTGGCCCTCCTCCAGCCGGTGCAGGGCGTGCCAGCGCTCCAGGACGGACGGGGGCAGGTCCCGCGGGTCCGGTTCCACTGTGCCCAGCAGCAGCTCCGCCCCGCCCCGGGCCGCGTGCAAGTGGCCCGTGAGCCAGTGCGCGGGCACCGCGCTGTCGGCGTCGGTCGACACGATCCAGGTGCGCTCCCCCGCGGCCCCCGCGGCCTGCACGGCGGCGGCCCGGGCGGCCCCCGCGGTGCCCCAGGAGCCGGCGACGACGACCGCTCCCGCGGCCGCGGCGATCCGGGCGCTGCCGTCGGTGCAGCGGTCCAGGGCCACCACCACGTCCACCCGCACCGAGGGACGGGCCGCCCTCGCCCGGGCCGCGGCGCGGCCCACCGCGGCCAGGCACCGGCCGAGCAGCCGCTCCTCGTCCCGGACCGGGACGACCACCACCACGCGCTCCACCGCGGTCAGCCCCGTCCGGTCCCGGCGCCCCGGGACGCCGCGGCCTCGTAGACCTCCAGCACGAAGTCCCGTTCCGTGTGCACCAGCACGCGCGCGAAGCGGGCGTCCGCGCGCACGGCAGCGTGCACGTCGGCGCCGTCGAGCGGCCAGCCCTCGATCGGGTGGCGCCAGTGGCACAGCAGGAGGTGGCCGTCCGGGGCGAGGGCCTCCGCCGTGCGGTCCAGCAGGCCGGACAGCTGCGCAGCGTCGAGGAAGTAGCCGGTCTCCGAGACCACCACGAGGTCGAACCGCCCGGGCGGCCACTGCCCGGGCAGCCGGCGCCGCTCCACCCGCACGCCGGGACGGCCCGCCAGGCGCTCCCGGGCCCGGCCGACCGCGACCCCGCTGGCGTCCACGGCGAGCACGGTCCCGGCCCGCTCCGCGAGCTCCGCGGTGAGGGCGCCGACGGAGCAGCCCGCCTCCAGGACCCGGCGGTACCGGGGACGGGGCAGCGCGGCGAGGGTGACGGCACGCTTGCGCCGCTCGTACCAGGACGAGTCGACGTCCCAGGGGTCCTCGGCGCCGCGGTGGACGTCGTCGAACACGGCCGCGGGGTCCGGGGCCGTCCCGGCCGGCGGGAGCACGAAGAAGTGCTCGGCGGGGCGGCGGAACCGGGCCAGCACGTGCGGGCCCAGGAGGGCCTCGTCGCCCGGGGCCGGGGACAGCGGCAGGACCTGCGAGGCGTGGGCGGCCAGGGCCCGCTCCTTGGCCGCCCGGGCGGCGCCGTCCAGCGGCAGGACCCGGATCCCGTGCGGGGGCAGGTCGCTGGGCACGCCCCAGTGCCACAGCCAGACGGGGTACTCGAGGCACTCGACGCCGTGGGCGGAGGCGGCCGCCCGCGCCGTCCGGCCGAGCACCTCGTGGTCGACGTGCCCGTCCCCGCCCCAGGGCGCGGCGAGCACGCCCCGGTGCCCGGCGGCGGCCCAGGCCGCCGCCTCGGCGACGGGGGCGCGCAGCGCCTCCCCCGCGGTGTCCAGGGCGCCGTCGGGCAGCTCCAGGAGCTCGGGCACCACGCCCTCGGCGAGACGGTCCGTGGCGGCCGCGGCCTCGGCCCGGCGCACGCGGGCGAGGTCGGCGGCGGAGCGGGTCGGGGAGCCGGGGTGCGAGCGCTCGCCGAGGGTCGCCACGACCACCCGCACCTGCGCACCGGCCCGGGCCGCGAGCGCGATCAGCCCGCCCGCGCCGAGGCTCTCGTCGTCGGGGTGGGCGGCGAGGACCACGAGGCGGTCGAGGCCGTCGAGGTCCAGGGGTCGCGCCGCGCGCAGGCGCGGCGCCTCCGTCCACACCGCTTCGGGGGTACCGGGGTCCCGGTGGTCGAAGCTCACCACGGGCGCTCCCCCGCCGCACCGTCGAGCAGGGCCCGGCCCAGGGCCGCGGCGTCCCGCTGGGCGTGCTCCTGGCGCACGTAGACCTGCAGGGCGCTCACCCGGCGCACGTGCTCGGGCGCGCCGGTGAGCGGACCGGGCCCGGTGGCGGCCGCCACCTCGCCGAGCACGGCCTCCGCCGCCCGGGCGACGACGCGGCGGGTGCGCAGCGCCAGGACCGCGCCGCGGTCCCCGGCGGCCCGGCCGGCGTCCACCTGCTCCGCCGCCGCGTGCAGCGCCGTCCGCGCGGTGTGCAGGAGCGTGTCGACCGCGCCGAGGGCCGCGTGCCCCAGCTGGTCGGGCGGGTGCCCGGACCGGACCCGGCGCGCCGCGTCCTCCCACAGGAGGTCGGCCGTCCCCGCCGCCCCGCCGTACCAGCACGCGGCCACGCCGATCCCGCCCCAGGCGAAGCCGGGACGCGCGAGGTACCACCCGTCCGCCCCGACGGGCACGGCCGGCACCGCCGTGCACCGCACGGCGCCGGTCGGCACGTCCTGCAGCCCGGCCGGGCACCAGCCCTCGGTGCTCCCGGGGACGACCCCCGGGTGGGAGAGGTCCACGGCGAAGGCCCGGCGGCGGCCGCCGCCGGTGCCGGCGGTGACGACCGCCCGGTCGAGGTGGGCGGCGAGGGAGCACCAGGCCTTGGTGCCGGTGAGCTCCCACCCGCGGGGACCGTGCCGGGCCACGAGCTCGTGGCCCGGGGCCTCGGCCGCCCACACGCCCCAGGTGGCGGGCCGTCCGGCGAGCTCCTCCAGTCCCGCCTGGCGCAGGATCGCCAGGGCGTCCAGGTGGGGCTCCACGATCCGGGCGAGCGACAGGTCGAGCCGGGCGAGCTGGGCGAGCCGGAGCCACAGCTGCCCGGTGCGTCCGGCGCCGGGGGCCGGGAGCTCCCCGCCGAGCTCGCGGGCCACGTCCAGGGCCTGCTCCAGGGCGCCCGGGGTGCCGGCGCGCAGGGCCGCCGCGGCGTCCTCGGCGCCTCCGGGGTCGGGGGCGGTGCGGGGGTCCGGCGGGGGGAGGCGCATGCGGTGTCCATCGGTCGGCGTCGGGGAGGAGATCAGCCTACGTGCGCCGGCCGGGGCCGGCGCACGGCCCCGGCCGGGCGCTCCGGTCCGGGCCGGCGCGGCCCGGCTGCGGGTCAGTAGGGCTGCTGGGTCGGGTCCACCTGCTCGATCCACGCCAGCACCCCACCCTCGAGGTGCGCGACGTCGGGGTGCCCTGCGGCCGCCAGGAGCCGCAGGGCGCGCTCGGAGCGCGCCCCGGCCTTGCAGTGCAGCAGGACCCGGCGGTCGGGGTCGATGCGTGCGAGGGCCTCCCCGGACTCGAACTGCCCCAGCGGGAGCAGCCGCGCCCCGGGGATCGCGGCGAGCCGGGCCTCGTAGGGCTCCCGCACGTCGACGAGCTCGAAGTCCGCCGCGCCGCGCTCCCGCGCCGCCAACAGCGCCGCGAGCTCGGGGGCGGTCACGGTCGGCACGGCCCCCGGCCCCGGAGCGGGCGCGGGCGCCGGGCAGGCGGGAGCGCCCTCGCCGGCCGCCGTCAGGGCGGTCACGGGCGGGCGGCCCGGGGTGGGCGAGAGCGGGATCTCCCACCAGCGCGCCGAGAGGGCGTCGTAGGTGGCGACCCGGCCGAGCATCGTGGTGCCGATCCCCGTGACCAGCTTGACGGCCTCCACCGCCATGGCGGTGCCCAGCATGCCCGGCAGCACGCCGAGCACCCCGGCCTCGGCGCAGCTGGGCACCGAGCCGGGCGCCGGGGGCACCGGGTAGAGGTCGCGGTAGGTGGGCCCGTGCGCGCCCCAGAACACCGAGTACTGGCCGTCGAAGCGCAGGATCGAGCCCCACACGTGCGGGAGCCCGGCCAGCTCGCACGCGTCGGAGACGAGGTAGCGGGTCCCGAAGTTGTCCGTGCCGTCGAGCACGAGGTCGTACTCGGCCAGGACGCCCCCGGCGTTGGCCGCCGTGAGCCGTTCGCGGTGCTCCACCACGCGCACCAGGGGGTTGAGGTCGGCGATCCGCGCGGCGGCCGACGCGGTCTTCGCGGCGCCCAGGGTCGTCCCGCCGTGGATCACCTGGCGCTGCAGGTTGGAGGCGTCCACCACGTCGTCGTCGACGACGCCGAGGGTCCCGACGCCCGCGGCGGCGAGGTAGAGCAGGGCCGGGGAGCCGAGGCCGCCCGCGCCCACGCACAGCACCCGGGCGTTCTTGAGCCGCCGCTGGCCCTCCTCGCCGATCTCGGGGACGGTCAGGTGCCGGGCGTAGCGGCGCAGCTCGGCCTCGGTGAGCGCGGCGGCGGGCTCGACGAGCGGGGGCAGGTCCACGGGGGCGGGGTCCACGGCGCTCAGGCGTCCAGTCCGACCCACTCGGTGGAGCCGTCCGCGAACCGCTGCTCCTTCCAGATGGGCACCTCGGTCTTGATCCGGTCCACGAGCGCGTCGCAGGCGGCGAACGCGAGCTTGCGGTGGGCGGCGGCCACGGCGGCCTCCAGGGCGGAGTCCCCGATCCCGAGCCGGCCGACCCGGTGGGCGGCCCAGATCCGCACCCCCGGGAACTCCTCGGCCACCCGGTGGGCGACGTCCCGGATGGCCCGGTCCGCTCCGGGGTGGCAGCTGTAGTCGAGGCCCGTGACCGGGCGGCCGCCGTCGTGGTCGCGGATGACGCCGCTGAAGGAGACCACGGCGCCGGTGCGCGCGTCCTGCACGGCCGCGACGGCCCGGTCGTGGTCCAGGGGCTCCTCGGTGACGAAGGCGCCCACCACGGCGGTCTCGGCGCGGACGGGTCCGGGAGTGCTCATCGGTCGGTCTCCTCGTGCGGTCGGTGGTCGTGGCGGGGACCGTCGTGCCCGCGGTCGCGGTGGCCCTCCAGCTGGTCGCAGACGTGGTCGAGCAGCGGCTCGAGGACCGTCAGCCCGTCCCAGACCCCGCCGGTGGAGCCGGGGAGGTTGACGACGAACGTGTGCCCGCTGACCCCGGCGTGCCCGCGGCTGAGCACCGCAAGGGGAGTGGTCCTGCGGCCCTCGGCCCACAGGGCCTCCATGATGCCGGGCAGCTCGCGGTCGAGGAAGGGCCGGGTGACCTCCGGGGTCAGGTCGTCCGGGGCGAGGCCGGTCCCGCCGCTGGTCAGCACCACACCCGGCCGGTCCTCCGGGGCCCGGGCCACGAGCAGCCGCTCCAGCTGGGCGCGGACGTCCTCGCCGTCGGCCACCACGAAGGGCCCCTCGACCTCGAAGCCGTGGGAGCCGAGCCAGTCCGCGGCGATCCGCCCGCTCCGGTCCTGGTAGACCCCGGCGGCCGCGCGGGTCGACGCGACCACCACGGCGGCGCGCCTCACGCGGCCCCCTCGCCGGTCCGCGCCCAGTCCCCGGACTTCCCGCCGGACTTCGCGAGCACCTTCACCTGCTCGATCTCGGCGAGCCTGTCGACAGCCTTGAGCATGTCGTAGAGCGTGAGGGCGGCCACCGTCGCCGCGGTGAGCGCCTCCATCTCCACGCCCGTCACCCCGCGGGTCCGCACCGTCGCGCTGATCCGCACGCCGTCCGCGAGCCGCTCGAAGTCCACCGTGACCTTGCTGATCGGCAGGGGATGGCACAGCGGGACGAGCTCCGGGGTCTTCTTCGCCGCCATGATGCCGGCGACCCGGGCCACCGGCAGGGCGTCCCCCTTGGGCAGGTCCGCGGCGAAGATCTGCTCCACGACGTCGGGACGGGTGCGCAGCGTGGCCGTCGCGGTGGCCTCGCGGGTGGTGACGTCCTTGCCCGAGACATCCACCATGTGCGCGGACCCGTCCGCCCGCACGTGCGTGAGACCCTGCTGCTGGTCGGTCATGTCGGTCCGGTCCCCTTCGCCTCTGCCGTCGGTGCGTCCCTCCCATTCTGGCCCACGACCGGGCCGTCCGGCGCCGTGTCATGTCCTGGTCCCGGGCCCGGTGCGGTGCTAGCTTGACGGGACGCGACCAGGGCGCCGTCGACGACGTCGGCGCCCGTGAAGGAGCCACCGTGCTGTCAGATACCTCGTACCCCGTCGTGAAGGCCACGCTGCCCGTGGTGGGCGCGAACATCCAGGAGATCGCCCGGCGCTTCTACGCGCACATGTTCGGGGCGCACCCCGAGCTGCTGGACGGGCTGTTCAACCGCGGCAACCAGGCCGACGGCCGCCAGCAGCAGGCGCTGGCCGGGTCCGTGGCCGCCTTCGCCGGGTACCTGGTGAACAAGCCGACCGAGCTCCCGGACCACCTGCTCTCCCGCATCGCGCACAAGCACGTCTCCCTGGGCCTGCACCCGGACCAGTACCAGATCGTGCACGACAACCTCATGTGGGCCATCGTCGACGTCCTGGGGGACGCGGTGACCCCGGAGGTCGCCGCGGCCTGGGACGAGGTGTACTGGCTGATGGCCAACATGCTCATCAACCAGGAGCGGGGCCTCTACGACGCGGTCCGGCTCTCCCCCGAGACCGTGTGGCGCACCTGGCGGGTGGTCGAGAAGATCCCGGAGACCGAGGACGTCACGACGTTCGTGGTGGAGCGGGTCGACGAGCGCCAGGTGAAGCGGTCCCTGCCGGGTCAGTACGTGACCCTGCGGATGGAGATGCCCGACGGCGTGCAGCAGCCCCGCCAGTACAGCCTGACCCGCGCCGACGACGGCCACCACCGGCGCTTCGCGGTCAAGCGGGTCAGCGGCAACGGCACCCCGGCCGGCGAGATGTCGAACCTGCTGCACGACCGGGTGCAGGTGGGCGACGAGGTGGTGCTGTCGGTGCCCTCCGGCGACGTGGTCCTGGAGTACTCGGACCGTCCGCTGGTCCTGGCCAGCGCCGGCATCGGCGTCACCCCCATGGCCGGCATGCTCTCGCACCTGGTGAAGGACGGCTCGCAGCGCTCGGTGCGGTTCCTGCACGCGGACGCCGCGCCGGAGACGTTCGCGCTGCGGGGCCAGATCGAGGAGGACCTCGCCGCCCTGGAGGACGGCTCCCTGCAGGCCTGGTTCGAGCAGCCCGGGGCGGCCGGCGAGCTCGCCGGGAACGAGCACCAGGGGTTCATGGACCTGCGCGCCGTGGACCTGCCGCCCGACGCGCAGTACTACCTGTGCGGGCCGCTGCCGTTCATGCAGGCCGTGCGCAGCGCGCTCATCGCGAGGGGCGTCCCGGCCCGGGACATCCAGTACGAGGTATTCGGCCCGGACCTCTGGCTCGCCGACTTCGAGTGAGGCGGTGCGGGTGCCCCGCACCGGCACGGGGCACGGGGCCCCGGCCACGAGGGAACGGGCCGGGGCCCCGGCCGGACAGCGACGACGACGACGGAGGACACGATGACGGACACGCACGGCAACGACGTGGAGGAGCTGGCGGTCAACGCCTGCTGGGACCTGTTGCGGGAGGCAGCGGTCGGCCGCCTGGCCGTGTGGGTGGAGGACCACCCGGACATCTTCCCGATCAACTTCGCGGTGGACCACGGGACCCTCGTCTTCCGCTCGGCCGAGGGGACGAAGATCGCGGGCGCCCTGACCGACGTGCCCGTGGCGGTCGAGATCGACGGGTACGACGAGGCCTCCGGGAAGGCGTGGAGCGTGGTGGTCAAGGGCCGCGCCGAGCGCATCCAGCAGGTCCAGGAGCTCACGGACACCCTCGACCTGCCGCTGTTCCCGTGGCAGGCAGGCCGCAAGGGCATCTTCGTCCGGATCGTTCCGGGGGCCGTGACCGGCCGCCGCTTCCCGGTCGCGGACCCGGAGGTGTGGCGCACCCCGCTGTCGGGGACGCGGCACTCCCCGGACGAGTGAGCCGGGGCGGCGGAGCCGCTGAGCAGGCGCCGCCCGGACACCGTCCCCGGTGCCCGGGCAGCGCTCATCCACGAGCGCGCTCGTCGACCTTCCCCCCGTTGCGCACGGTGAACGCGAGCACCAGGGCGGCCACCGCGAACACGGCCAGCAGAGTCAGTCCCACGAAGTAGCTGCTGCTCTCGGCGTCGTAGGTGGCGCCCATCACGAGCGGCGGGAAGTAGCCGCCCAGGCCGCCGGCGGCCGCGATGATCCCGCCGACCGTGCCCACGTCCCGGGGCGGGGCGGCCCGCCCCACCCAGGCGAACACGCCACCGGTGCCCAGGCCGAGGAACAGGGCCATGGCCAGGAACGTGGGCCCGTAGACCCGCTCCGCTCCCGGCTGGAGGGCGACCACCACGGCGAGCACGGCGGTGCCCACCAGCGAGACCACCGTGACCGTCCGGGGCCCCACCCGGTCCGCGAGCATCCCGCCGATCGGCCGCGCGACCACGGCGGCGAGGGCGAAGCCGGCGGTGCGGGCACCGGCGGCGGCGGCGTCCCAGCCGTAGACGTTGTCGAGATAGGTGGGCAGGTAGTTGGAGAAGGCCACGAAGGCCCCGAAGACCACGCCGTAGAGGAAGCACAGCTGCCAGGTGACCACCAGGGTGAAGGCGTGCTTCATCTTGGGCAGCACCGGCTCCGGGGTCTTGGCCGTGTGCACCGGCGAGTCGCGCAGCGCCACCCCGCAGAGCACCGCCATGACGGCGACCACGACGGCGATGGTGACGTGCGCCCCCAGGTAGCCGAGCCCGGCCACGAGCCGTGGGGTGAAGAACGCGGAGACGGCCGTGCCGACCATGCCTGCCCCGAACACCCCGGTCGCGAAGCCCTTGCGGTGGGACTCGTACCAGGCGGAGCAGAAGGGGATGCCCACGGCGAACACCGTGCCGGCGATGCCGAGGAAGAACGCCACCACCACGAGCAGCCCGAAGCTGCCGGTCCGGCCCACGAGACCGGTCAGCAGCACCAGCGGCGCGGTGACGCCCAGGACCACGGTGAACATGGTGCGCCCGCCGTAGCGGTCGGTCAGGGCGCCCACGGGCACGCGGGCGATCGAGCCCACGAAGATGGGCATGGCCACCAGGACCGCCACCCGGCCCGCGTCGAGCTCCATCTGCTCGGCGTAGCGCCTGGACAGGGGCCCGACGATGGTCCACGCCCAGAAGCCGACGGCGGAGGCCACCGTGGCGAGCAGCAGATTGCGCAGCTGTCCCGAGCCCAGGTCCGGTGCGGCGGTGTCCGCGGAGGCTGACGATGCGGCTGACATGGTGCTCCTGCAGGGTCGGTCGGTGGGAGGGCTCAGCGGCGGCCGGCGCGGGTGCTGCCTCGTTCGGCCGGGCGGCGGGAGGAGCCGCGCACGCGGTCCTGGGTGCCCACCGGCTCCCAGCCCCGGCGCACCGGCACCAGGCCGGAGGAGGACCGCCCGTCGCGGGAGCGGTAGACGATGTACGGGCGGAACAGGTAGTGCACGGGCGCGGTGAACGCGTGCACCAGGCGGGTGAACGGCCAGACGGCGAAGAGCCCCATGGCCCACAGGGCGTGCACCTTGAAGGAGATCCCGGCGGCGGTCATCGCGGCGACGTCCGGCTGCAGGATCCAGATCGAGCGGAACCACGGGGAGACCGTCTGGCGGTAGTCGGGCACGGAGTGGTCGAACACCGAGATGAGCGTGGTGCCCAGCCCCGTGAGCAGGGCGGCCACGAGCATGACGTACATGAACTTGTCGTTCTTGGTGGTCGCCATGAACACGGGTCCGGTGGTGCGCCGGCGCCAGATGAGCAGGATGATCCCGAGCAGCGTGCCCACGCCCGCCACGAGCCCGATGCTCAGCGCCAGGAAGTGGTACATGCCCTCGGTGACCCCCACGGCCTCGGTCCAGGTCTTCGGGATGACCAGGCCCATGACGTGACCCGCGAGCACGGCGAGGATCCCGAAGTGGAACAGCGGGGAGGCGATGCGCAGGATGCGGGACTCGTAGAGCTGCGAGGACCGGGTGGTCCACCCGAACTGGTCGTACTTGTACCGCCAGACGGTGCCGCCGATGACGATCGCCAGCACGACGTAGGGCAGCACACCCCAGAGCAGGACGTCGCCGACCCCCGTCTCGGCGGCGGCCGGGACCGCGGCCTCGAGGGGGAGGGAGGTCCCGGGCGCGATCACGCTCGCGGCGGTGGCAGTCATGCGCTGTTCCTTTCGGTGACGGGCAGCAGCCGGGGATCGTAGGGGTCGAGTCCCACGGACTCCGTGGGCGGGCCGTAGCCGGCCATCCGCATGGCGGTGTCCCGGTCCTCCGGGGACACCCCGGGCAGCGTGGAGCACACGAGGGCGACGACGCCGTGGTGGGGCAGGCCGTCGTCGCGCAGCGCCAGGCGCAGCAGCTCGAGGGACGGCCGGTAGCGCTGGAGCAGCTCGTAGCCGTCCTCCGGGGAGACCTTCGCCGCGAACTCGAGCACGAGCGGCAGGTAGTCCGGCAGCTCGGTCTCGTCCAGCTGCGCCCCGTGGGACCGGTAGACCTCCTTGAAGGCGGCGAGCGCCTCGCCGCGCCGCCGGGTGTCGCCGTCGGTCCAGTAGGTCAGGTGCAGGCTGTGCCGCCGGGACAGGTCGAACTCCTGGACGTGGTCGGCCTGCACCTGCTCCAGCGGGCGGGCGCGCAGCCAGTCGAGGAGCTCCTCGGGCACGGGCGCGCCCACCTCTTCGAGGGCCTCCCGGAGGACCGGGAGCGTCGCCAGCAGCTCGCGGTCGGGGTAGCCCAGCAGCACGGCGGCGGCCTGCCGGGCCACCGCGCTGCGGCGCGGGTGCCGGTCCGTGCAGGTCCCGGGGTCGAGCGTGCCCTTCCCGGCTCTGCCCAGCAGCTTCTCCAGCAGGCTCATGGCCGGTCCCCGTCCTCGCGGCGCGGCGGGAACAGTCCCGCGGGCGCCCCCCGGCCGTCCCAGTTGAGCAGGTTGACCCGTCCGGCCATCTGCTGCTCCCCGGGGGCGGACTCCCCGGTCTGCCGCGCCCGCAGGGCGTTGAAGTTCTCCACGGCCACGGGCGTGGGGCGGCCGGACGCCTCGCCGAACACACCGGTCTGGCCCATCCCCGGCCCGCCCTCCACATCGAGGGAGCAGCCGATCTCCTCGAGGTTGTGGGCGTCCTCGAGGTGGGCGGAGGGGATCACATAGCGCTCGTCGTACTTGGCGATGGCCATGAGCCGGTACATCTTCTGGATCTCGGAGCCGGTCATCCCGACGCCCTCGGCGATCGACTCGTCCGGGGCGTCACCGAGGGCGATGTCGCGCATGTAGGAGCGCATGGCGGCGAGCTTGCGCAGCACGTCCGTGACGATCTGCGTGTCCCCCGCCGTGAACAGCTCGGCGAGGTACTCGACCGGGATGCGCAGCGACTCGATGGCGCCGAACAGGTTCCCCGCGTCCTCGCCGTCGTGCCCCTGGTCCTTGAGCAGGTCCACGACCGGGGACAGCGGCGGGACGTACCAGACCATGGGCATCGTCCGGTACTCCGGGTGCAGCGGCAGCGCCACGCGCAGCTCCTTGGCCAGGGTGTAGACCGGGGACCGGCGCGCGGCGTCGAGCCAGTCCTCGGGGATGCCCTCGGCGCGGGCGGCGGCGATCACTGTCGGGTCGTGCGGGTCGAGCATGAGGTCCAGCTGGGCCTCGTAGAGGTCCCGCTCGTCCGGGGTCGCGGCGGCCTCGGTGACCCGGTCGGCGTCGTACAGGAAGATGCCGATGTAGCGCAGGCGGCCCACGCACGTCTCCGCGCACACCGTGGGGATGCCCACCTCGATCCGGGGATAGCAGAAGGTGCACTTCTCGGCCTTGCCGGACTTGTGGTTGTAGTACATCTTCTTGTACGGGCAGCCGGTGACGCACTGCCGCCAGCCGCGGCAGCGGTCCTGGTCCACCAGCACGATCCCGTCCTCGGTGCGCTTGTAGATCGCGCCGGAGGGGCAGGAGGCCATGCAGGACGGGTTCAGGCAGTGCTCGCAGATGCGCGGGAGGTAGAACGCGAACGTCTGCTCGAACTCGAACCTGATCCGGTTCTCGGACTCGCGACGCACCTTCTCCACGATCGGGTCCAGGTGGCCGGCCTCGGTGACGCCGCCGAGGTTGTCGTCCCAGTTGGCGGACCACTCGATCCTGGTGTCCTCCCCCGTGATCAGGGACTTGGGCCGGGCCACGGGGAAGTCGGTGCCGGCGGGCGCGTTGGTCAGGGTCTCGTAGTCGTAGGTCCACGGCTCGTAGTAGTCGTTGAGCTCCGGCTGGACGGGGCTGGCGAAC
>NZ_JAVFXA010000084.1:0-599 GCF_040981195.1 Kocuria oxytropis
TGTCGCGCGTCAGACTTTGTGGCAGGGGTAGTTAGTTGCTGATCCAGCCCCTGAAGGAGAGTCTGAGAACCATGGGAAGACCACCGACGATTCCGCCGGAGAAGAAGACCCGCATCGTGCTGTCCGTCCTCCAGGGCGAGATGACCATCGCCGAGGCCGCCCGCCGCGAGAAAGTCTCCGAACAGTCCATCGGCCGATGGAAGGCCGACTTCCTCGAAGGCGGCAAGGCCGGGATCGAGGCCGGCAAGGCCAAGCCCTCGAGTCGGGAGCAGCAGCTCGAGGAACAGGTTGCCGATCTGACCTCCGCCCTGGGTGAGGCCGCGGTCGAGATCCGGGTCTGGAAGAAGTCCGCGGAGTCCCGGCTGGGCCCTTCCAGGACCTCGAGGTGATCCGCCAGGATGCGGGCATGTCGACCGCGAGGTTCTGCCAGCTCTTCGACATGCCCGAACGCACCTGGAGACGTTGGCAGGCCAAGGCCCGAGCGGAGCAACCGCCGAAGGGCCCGTGGCCGAGACCGGCCCGTGAGCCCGTTCGCGAGGCCGTCGTGGCGCACGCGCTGGCCCACCCAGCCTGGGGCCACCGCAAGGTCTGGGCGATGG
>NZ_JAVFXA010000085.1:0-598 GCF_040981195.1 Kocuria oxytropis
CCCTGCTGGGCAGACGTACAGATCTGCATCCTTGTTGTATTCAAAAGGGAGTTTGTTTGTTCGATTACCGTCAATTACAGAGCTTAAACGAGCAGAGAGGCGCATATTGTTTTCCTTTGCCATTTTGAGATTCTCCTTGCTGGAATATGCCTTATCTGCTACTATGGAATCAACTTCCATTCCTGCTTCCTCTGTCTTTTTTATCAATTCTGGCAATTGCTGTCCATCACCCTTCTCGCCGGAGGTGACGGTAGCTGCGGTGATAATTCTCTCATCGCTCATAGCTATATGCGTCTTATAGCCAAAGAATGAAGAATGCGCTGTTTTATGTCCTGTACGGGCATCTTCATCTTTTGATATTACGCCTCGGGTCTCTGCATCGGAAATGGTTTCTTTCAGCATGTTAAGACGTTCCTTGACTGCAGGCATATTGGCAGTTGCAGCGTCAGCTTCTACTGTCGCAACTATCGTTTTGGCTGCAGTCATGATAGAAGAATACTTCTTTTCTTTTGGAAGCTCAGGCAATTCCATGCTGTCATCTACAGAATTAACGACCTTGATTACGGCCTTGCAATAATACTCCAAACTCTTTGCTGCA
>NZ_JAVFXA010000086.1:0-596 GCF_040981195.1 Kocuria oxytropis
GGTCAAGCCCCCTGGAGTGGTGTAGCGATCCTTCGTAGGGGAATTAGGCGGTGAGGGCGGTCAGGGAGTCGGGAATCACCTCGCTCCCGGTGTCGGCGATGGTGGTGAGCCGGCAGCGGGTGAGGACTTCGAGGCCGAGGTAGCGGCGGCCCTCGGCCCACTCATCAGTCTGCTCGGCCAGCACGGCCCCGACGAGGCGAACGATGGCCGCGCGGTTCGGGAAGATCCCCACTGCGTCGGTGCGGCGCCGGATCTCCTTGTTCAGCCGCTCGGCGGGATTGTTGGACCAGATCTGCATCTACACGTCCTTCGGGAACGCGGTGAAGGCCAGCAGGTCGGCGCGGGCGGCATCGAGGTGCTCGGCGACCGCGGGCAGCTTCTCAGTGACGTAGTCGAGTAACCGGTCGAACTGGGCGTTGACCGCTGCCGCGTCGGGCTGGTCGTAGACCGAGTGCAGCATCGCCTTCACCGCCGGCCACATGCTCTTGGGTGTCACGGCCATCAGGTTCGCCGCGTAGTGCGTCCGGCACCGCTGCCAGGCGGCCCCGGGCAGGTTCGCCGCGATCGCGTCCTTGAGCCCGGCGTGGGCGTCTGAG
>NZ_JAVFXA010000087.1:0-588 GCF_040981195.1 Kocuria oxytropis
GAGCTCCTCCGGGAGGTAGGCCAGCGGCACGAACAGCAGCGCCGCGAACGGCGGGTAGGTGAACGGCAGGCCTCCGTCGTCGTGCACGCTCAGCCCCGGCCCGTAGAGCTCGTCGGCGAAGCCGTGCCGGTCGACCACGGCCATGCCGCCGAGCCGGTAGACGTCCAGGTCGATGGACCCGTCGAGGGCCAGCCATACGGAGCGCACGAGCGCTGCCGCCAGCAGCAGCCAGGCCAGGCCGGTCAGCGGCAGCGAACGGCCGGTGCGGGCGGCGACGGGGGTCCCGGCGTGGTCGGGACCGGGCACGGTCGTGCTGGCGCGCATGGCGGAACTCCTGGGACGGCGGGCGGGACCGTCCCTACTCTAAGCCCGCCGGGCGGCACGCCGTGCCCGCCCCCGGAGCCGCCCGGCGAGCGGCCAGGGGTCAGCGGGAGCGTCCGGGCTCGGCCGGTGATCGTCCGAGGGCGGTCTGGCGGAACAGCCGGAGGCGGAGCTTGCGGGCGGTCTCCATGTGGTGGCGGGCGACGGCGCGGGCGGAGTCCTCGCCCTGGTCCCTGCCTGGTCGGCGACCTGCGGTGGCCGGGTGGG
>NZ_JAVFXA010000088.1:0-587 GCF_040981195.1 Kocuria oxytropis
CGGCAGATAGGCGTCCACGACCCAGCCCTCGGCCTCCCGCCGGGGGATCGCCCGGCAGCCCAGGTCGGCGCCGGTCTCCCGGGCGAAGGCCCGCAGGTCCTCCAGCCCGGGCCCGTGGACCTCCACGTGGATCACCGGGGGCTCCTGCGCGTCGTTGCTCATGACGCCCTCCTCACCGGCGAGGGGAGCAGCTGCTCCGCCGCCTGCACGGCGGCCGCGGCGTTGACCCGCCCGTAGCCGTAGTCGTCGTGGTGCCCGTCGGCGTCGTACGTCACGCCGCCGATCTTGTCCGCGGACTCGCGCATGATCCTCCGCAGCTCCTCCCGCTTGAGGCCGGGGTTCACGGCCAGCGCGAGGGCCGCGCAGCCCGCCGCGCACGGGGCCGCGAAGCTCGTGCCCGTCGCCGTGCGATAGCCGCCGGTGCCGTCGGTGCTCAGCACGTCGACGCCCGGTGCGATCAGCTCCACCTTCGGGCCCCGGGCCGCGTCGTGCTCGCGGTCGTCGTGGGTGGAGCGGACCACGGCGATCACGGCCGGGTGGGAGGCCACCTCGTCCAGGGCCACGTCCACGTTTCTCGCGTTGCTGGC
>NZ_JAVFXA010000013.1:0-117286 GCF_040981195.1 Kocuria oxytropis
GAAGATCAGTGAGTGAGGCCCCGGCCCGCAACCCCCCAGCGCACCCGGGCGGTCACTACATACCGTCTAGTTCGCTATTGAGCTTCAATGGGCCCCGCGCCCCCAGAGATGTCGTCCCGCGGCATTAGCATGCATAAACAACGGATCCACGCCGCTGAGGACCAACAGAAGTGCCCACCGCTGGGTCACCCTGTTCAAACGTCAGTGGGTTTGTCCAAAGTCCGGCAATCGAGCTGGACGCTGAACCCACCCGGGAGGGCTCGCCATGGCCAAAGCTCACACTGAAGGTGTTGACGGGATCGACATCGACGACGCGAATGATGACGACCGGAAGGTCGTCGAGGACGAACGAGCCAAGCTACGGGATTTCGTCAAAGGGCTGAGCCCGGACGACATCAAGTCGGGAGGATGGTTTACCAAGCTCAGCGCGCAGGCCCTGGGCTCCTACACCGACAAGGTCAACTGGCAGTACTTTCAGGAACGGTACGAGGGCGTACCCGCGGACGCCATCGTCGACCAGCGGATCAGAATGGCAACGAGGTACGCCGCGCTCGAAGGCGGGCTCTCCGCTGGCGCCTACTCGGCGGCCATCATCGCTACCCTCGGGAGCCTCGGGGGCGCCTCGGCGGCGACTGTCCCGGCCGCCGTCACGACCATGATGGTCGATGTCGCGTACATCACCCGGCTCCAGCTCCGACTGGCCTACGACGTCGCGGTCCTCTACCGAGTTCCACTCGACCTGTCCGACCCTGATGACCTGTGGAAGCTCATTAGGGTGGCCTTCACGATCAAGAGCGGGGAAGCCGTGAGTGGGGGCGTGGTCAAGGCCGTCCCTGCCGTTATGCGGCCGGTGATCAAGCGCTTCTATTCCAAGGGAGTCCTGGCCGCTGGGAAGGGGCTTCCGGTAGTCGGCAAGTTCCTTCTGCAGCGCAACGTCATCAAAATCGGCATTCCGCTCGTTGGCGTTCCGCTCGCGGTGGTGCTGAACCGCTACACGACGTTGGTCGCGGGACGGCACGCGCAAGCTGTCTTCCGGAACGAGGCGCGGGTGATCGAACTCGCTGAGAATCTGAGTGAGTGGAGTCGGCATCCGCAGCTGATGCTGTGGGTCGCCTGGCTCGTCATCATGGCGGATGGCAAAATCACCGACGACGAGGCCCTGCTGATCCGTCACCTAGTGAGGCTGGTCCGGGATCAGCACCAGGTGGTCGATGAACAGCTTGCTCGCCTCGTCGACATAGACCCCGACAAGGTGTGGCGACGCCTGGACGCCGAACCAGGGAACCTGAGCGACGTTGTCGACGCAGCCGAGCGGGTGGCAACTGTGGACGGCGCCGTCAACACGCGTGAGAAAGCAGTCATTGCCGAACTTCGCGAGCGGTGCACCTGAAGCTGAAGGTCTGGCCGGAATATGGTGAGCCCATGACCCGCCCCGATCCCGCCGCCCTGCTGGCCGACCTGCGCCAGGAGGGAGACCTGCTCGAGGAGCTGCTGCGGCCGCTCTCCGCCGAGGACTGGGACCGCCCCACCCCGGCGGAGGGGTGGACGATCCGCCACCAGATCGCCCACCTCACCTGGACGGAGCGGACCGTGCTGACCGCCCTCGAGGAGCTGGAGGTCTTCGCGCAGCTGCGGGAGCGGTTCCGGGCGGAGGCCGACGTCGTCGACCGCGGTGCCCAGGAGGGTGCCGCACGGCCCCCAGCCGAGATCCTGGCGTCCTGGCAGGACAGCCGACGCCGCGTGCTCGAGCGGCTCGCCGCCGTGCCGGAGAGCGAGCGCATCCCGTGGATCGGCCCGCCCATGGGCGCACCCATGATGGCCAGCGCCCGGATCATGGAGACCTTCGCCCACGGCCAGGACGTCCGGGACGCCCTCGGGGTGCTCCCGGTGGCCTCGCACCGGCTGCGGCACGTCGCCCACCTGGGCGTGGCCACCCGCGACTACGCCTTCAAGCAGCGCCGGATGGACCCGCCGGCCGAGCCGTTCCGCGTCGAGCTCACCCACGAGGACGAGACCTGGACCTGGGGACCGGCCGAGGCGGCGCAGCGCGTCCACGGTCCAGCCCTGGACTTCGCCCTGCTCGCCACCCGGCGGCGGCACCGCCGGGACGGCAGTCTCGTGGCGGAGGGGCCCGATGCCGACGCCTGGCTCGACATCGTTCAGGCCTTTGCCGGGCGGCCGGGCCCGGGGCGGGCGCCGCTGACGCGGACCGCATGATGAACAGGCACGGGCTCAGCGGCGCCGGCCCGTTCCTTGCGGCGCGCACGACCGCGCCACAACACTGACCGATCCGGTGTTCAGCTCCTGCCACTCGCGGTACCGGGCCTCATTGGCCTCCTCGGCGTCCGAGGAGTAGTAGCGCCGTTCCGCTTCGAGGCGGGACATCCTTCGGCTGGTCCCGGTCGAGGCCGCTCGGCCTTTCGGGGATTGATCGGTCTTGAGCCCGGGCGTCTTGTCCTCCGCCGACGCCGCTGATCTCGACGCTCGCGGCGTCGGCAGTGCCTCAGGGCGGCCCGTGGCCTCCGGGGCGACAACCCTCTGCACCACCCGCCACGTCACCCGACGCTTTTCCCCGGCCAGGAACTCGGCACCGCTGCGCACACAGACGGACCGGCCGTTCACGGGGGAGCAGTGACGCGGGAACCGCCCCTCCAGTGAGAACGTCGGCTCCTTCGCCCCGCATTTGGTGCAGGTGACGGTGAAGAGCAACTGGTATCCATCCGGTGGCACCGGGAAGCGCCGCGGCGGTCCCGCCGTCGTCCGTTGTCCTCGTGAAGCCACCGTGGCACTCCTTCCGAAGCACTGCGCCAGATGCCTGGATCGTATGCGCCTGCATTCACTACTGTGAATGGGCAGATGTGGGGACGCCGGGGATCTTGCGCCGGCCCCGCTTACGTGGACGACAGGAGCAGTCATGGAAACAGCAGCAGTAACCCAGTGGATGTTCGTGGCCGAGTGCCCCATCCCGAACGACGTCGCCGAGCTCATGGTCCCGGGAGAACAGCCTGTGGCCGCCTACAAGACCTTCCGCGACAGCGCTGTCTTCACCACCAAGCGGTTGATCGTCCGCGACGCCCAGGGCATGACCGGTCGGAAGGTCGAGGTGTACTCCCTGCCGTACTCGGCGATCACCATGTGGTCGTCCGAGAACGCCGGCACCTTCGACCTTGACGGAGAGCTCGAGCTCTGGACCCGCGCCGGGCGCATCAAGATCAGGGTCGGCAAGAAGATCGATGTCCGGCGCCTCGACATGCTCATCGCGCACTCGGTGCTGGGCGTTGAGCACTGAGGCATAGGCCCACGAACACGGTCCCCCGCACGAGTGACCCGCAGACCGGTCTCCTGCGCCTCCGCACCACATCCGAACGCCGGCGCTGGCTTGATCCCCTCTGTGATCGGTTTCCGAGGCGCCCTGTGACATGACAACTTTTTTCGGCGTCCGAGCCCCAGGATACGTTTGCGCAGGTAATCATCCCCCGTCCGTGAATGGCGCCATGAAGTTCAACACACCCCCCAACTGGCCCCAGCCGCCCTCCGGCTGGACACCTCCGCCGAACTGGTTCCCCGACCCGGCGTGGGGTCCCGCACCCGACGGCTGGCAGTTCTGGGTCGAGGACGCGCATCCCGCCGCCTCCCCGTCCGTCACGAGGAAGAAAAAGAAGACATCGTCCTTCCTGACGCGGCTGAAGAAGATCTGGGCCTCCGCACTCTCCTCCGACAGTCGGCACTGGATCTTCGGCGGCACGGGTTTGATCGCCGGACTGCTTCTGGGAGTGATGGTGGGCGCCGGCGCATCGGGCCCGGTCACGCCTGCCGCTTCGGGTTCCGACATCACGCCGGACGCCGGCACCGCCGACATGGGCTTCGGGTCCACCGACATCGAGACCGCCGTCGAGGACTGCGGGCTGACGGACGCCGTCGGCATCACGATCGGGGACGAGGGGCACAGCGTATCGATCCAGACCATCGGCGAGGACAACACCTATGGTGCCGAAGTCTCCGAAATGGCGTGCGTCCTGCGGGGACTGGACGCCTCGGACAGCGTCATCGCTCGCATGGACAGCACGCGCGCCCTCGACGGGCGACAGACGGGCACGTGGGACGACTTCGAGGCGTCCTGGGGGTACCACCCCGACGACGGCATCAACCTGGTGATCGAGGAGGTGAAGTAGCGTGCCGGATCTGGACTTCGTGGCCGTGGACTTCGAGACGGCCAACGGAAAGAGGGAATCGGCGTGCGCCGTAGGCGTCGCTGTCGTCCGGAACGGCCGGGTGCAGTCCTCGGAGTCGTGGCTCGTCAAACCCCCACCGCCGGCGGATCACTTCGAGCGGAGGAACACCGCCATTCACGGCATCACCCGGGAGCAGTGCATGGCCGATGGACTCTCCTGGCGGGAGACCGTGCAGCGCTTGCACCGGCTCTGCGCCGACCTGCCCGTCGTCGCGCACAACGCGTCCTTCGACGAGTCCGTGTGGCGGGCCGCCAACCGGGCCTCGGGCGTGGAGGCTCCCCTGCCGCGGTTCCACTGCACGCTGCAGCTCTCGCGAGGCCATCTCGATCTGGTGGACCACAAGCTCCCCACCGTGGTGCGCCATCTCGGCCTGGACGACTTTCCGCACCACCAGGCTGAGGCCGATGCCCTGGCCGCAGCGCAGGTGACCGTCGAGCTGGCCCACCGCACCGGGGCGTCCACCGTGGACGAGCTCTGGCAACGAGCGTCGCGCCGTTCCGCCACTGGATCGTCGCCCGCACGTCCGGCGAGCTCCCGGCGTGCCCCGGAATCGGTGTACCGCACGTCCGTGGATCGGCCGGCCACCGGCCCGTCGCTCGCCGATCCCACCGTTTTCGCGCCGACCTCCCTCGAGGGCGAGGTCGTGCTGATCACCGGGGATCTCTCCTTCGGAACTCGCGAGGAGATCCAGGAGCGCATGCGCGGGGCCGGCGCCGTGGTCGCGCAGAATCTCACGAAGAAGGTCACGTGCCTGGTGATCGGCGCCGGGGCTCACGTCCGCAATCCACCGCTCACCGGCGCCACCGGCAAGGAGAAGAAGGCCGCCGAGCGCATCCAGGAGGGTCAGCGCATCGCCGTGATCGGGGAACCGGAGCTTCGGGAGCTGCTGGAACGGGCAGAGGCCGGAGCACCGGTCGAGGACGACGTCGACCCGCCCGCGGTGCTCGACGACGCAATTCCTGTGAACTCCATCCCTCCGGATTCGGCCACGGCCCCGCCGGAACCGCAGGTCGCCTCGGAGCAGTCCAGCACGTCCGTGCCAGACGCGGCGAGCCCAGCGCCTGCTGAGACCTGGACCGCCGAAACCCACGCGGTGCCGAGGATGGAGGCTCCGCCCCGGCCGGGTTCCGCGGAGTCCTCCTCGGCGCCGTACGCCGCCCCACCCCGACAGCCCTGGGACCCCCCGCTGTCCGTCCGCCCGCGGCAGCCGTGGGACCATCCGTTGCCTGCCGAGGCGTCACCGCAGGTGAAGCCGCGACGTCGCTGGGTGTTCCACGTCGTGATGTGGTCGATCATCCTGTTCCTGGTCGTGGGCATGACAGTCGTCGGCGCATTGTTGAGCCTCGTCGGGGTGCCGGAGTCCGTCTGGGCTGCCGTCGTCGGAATCTCTTGGCTGATCGCTCCGCTCGTGTTCGTCGCCTGGCTGGTTGTCACCGTCATCCGGTGGGTGAAAGGGCGTCAATGACGGGTCCATCGCAGGCGGGACGAGGACGACCTTCTACGGCAACCACCCGGAGATGGCCGATGCTTCCGGGCTCAGCATCCAGCGCTTCAGGACCGCACATTTCTGCATTGTGACCGCTCGGTAAGAAAGGGCGCCCACTCCCCGTTACGTTTGTGCTTGCAATCTCCGCTCGACCCCCTGGATGTCTCCATGCGCTTCAACGCTCCCCCCACCTGGCCGCAGCCCCCGGAAGGCTGGATTCCCCACCCCGGATGGTCCCCCGATCCCGCGTGGGGTCCGGCGCCGGACGGATGGCAGTTCTGGGTCGACGACGCCGAGGCCGATGCTGGTACGGGAAAGAATGGGCCTCTGACCCAGCCCCTGCCGGCCAGTGCTCCGGAAGCCGCACACGATGTGGGCGGTACGGACCGTCCCGCCTCTCGTCGCTCCGGCGCGGCACTCGCCGGTGCCTGGACGCGCGCCACGACGTCGTTCCGCCGTGACCGGTCCGGCATCGGGGCCGATTCGGCCGCCCCGGATCGGCAGAAGAGCAGGACCAAGCCGATCGTCATGGCGGTGGCCGGTGTCGCGCTCTTCGCAGGAGGCCTGGGCATCGGAGGTGCCGCGGCTTCGGACCCCACCTCGAGTGACGAGTACATCGCCCTGGCTTCCGCCAAGACGGGCGTCGAGGAGGACTACGAGTCCCTCCAGGAGGACTACGACACGATGTCGTCCGGCCTCCAGGACCGGCACACGGAGCTGCAGAAGCGCGAGGACGAGGTCACCGCTGCCGAGAAGGCGCTCGAGGAACGCGAGGACGAGGTCAAAGAGGCGGAAGACGCCGTCAAGGAACGTGAGAACGCTGTCTCCGGAGCCGAGCAGAAGAAAGCGGACAACACCATCCGCGAGGGCACGTGGACCGTCGGCGTGGACATCGATCCCGGCACGTACCGGTCAAGGGACGACGTGGGGTCGAGCTGCTACTGGGCCATCCTGACCTCCGGCACCAACGGGGACGACATCATCGCCAACGACATCCCCGGCGGCGGCCGGCCGTCCGTGACCCTGGCCGAGGGACAGGACTTCGAGACCAAGCGCTGCGGCACGTGGGAGCTCCAGTAACTGCCGGCTGTTGCTGATCCGGGAATCCCACTGACGCGTCGGGGCCTCTTCGGACGGACACGGAGCACACCGGGATGACGTCCCAGGCGGCGTCGCAGGCTCCGGCGCGTCGATTCCCAAGAACCACAGCCGTGGCTCACTGCTGGGATGTCGGCCCCACCGTCGCGTCCAGCGGCCGGTCCTCCCGCATCCGGGTGGTCAGCTCCGTGAAGAACGCCCGCAGCCGGGCCACAGCCTCCGCGTCGGCGCCCTCACGCAGCAGGTGCAGCATGTCCTGCCAGCCCTCGACCCACAGCGGCACCAGGTGCCCGGAGGGATAGAGCGTGATCCGCCGCAGCGAGCGCAGCATGACCTGCTCCGCCATGGCGGTCAGCTCGTCGTTGTCGGCGGCCGCGAGCAGCACCCGCACGGCGTCGATCAGGCCGGTGCGGGACTCCTCGAAGTGGTGCTGCCCCACCTCCTGGGTGAAGCGGGTGACGGTGTCGGCGAGCGCGTCGAGACGGCCGGCGTGTTCGTCTACCTCCACGGCGGCGGCTGGGTGCTGCAGGACATCGACGGCTACGACACCCTGGGCCGGCAGCTGGCCGAGAAATCGGGCTGCGCCGTCGTCCTCGTGGACTACCGCAAGGCCCCAGAGCACCCCTTCCCCGCCGCGGTGGAGGACTCCTGGACCGCTCTGACCTGGGCGGGCGAGCACCTGGCGGAGCTCGCCGGGGCGCAGGTCCCGCTCTACGTCGGCGGGGACAGCGCCGGCGGCAACCTCTCAGCCGTCATGGCCCTGCGGGCGCGCGAGAACGGCGGGCCGGCGATCGCCAAGCAGGTGCTGATCTACCCGGCTACCGACGCCGACTTCACCCGCCCCTCCTACACCGAGGAGGAGAACCAGACGCTGCTGACCACCGAGTTCATGTCCTGGTTTTGGGACCAGTACGTGCCCGACGCCGAGCAGCGCAAACACCCGGATGCCGCGCCGTTCCACGCCGAGGACCTCTCCGGCCTGCCCCCGGCCCTGGTCATCACCGCCGCCCACGACGTGCTCCGGGACGAGGGCGAGGCCTACGCCGAGAAGCTCCAGGAGGCGGGGGTCGAGGTCCACCAGCGCCGCTGGGAGGGCCAGATGCACGGCTTCTTCTCGATGGTCAACGTCCTGCCGGCCAGCGCCGAGGCCCTGGACTTCGTGGTGGAGTCGATCGCCTCGGACGTCCACGCCGAGCTCGAGGAGGCGGGCGAGCGATGAGCACGGTGCGCGAGCTGGACGTCGTCGTCGTCGGTGCCGGGTTCTCCGGCCTCTACCTCCTCCACCGCCTGCGCGAGCAGGGTCGGTCCGTGGCCGTGGTCGAGAAGGGCGACGGCGTGGGCGGCACGTGGTACTGGAACCGCTACCCCGGGGCCCGGTGCGACGTGGAGAGCCCCTACTACTCCTACTCGTTCTCCCCGGAGCTGGAGCAGGAGTGGGAGTGGACCGAGCGCTACCCCACCCAGCCCGAGATCCTGCGCTACCTCAACCACGTGGCCGACCGCTTCGACCTCCGCCCCGACATCCAGTTGGACACCGAGGTGGTCTCCGCGGTCTACGACGACGCCACCGCGCGGTGGGCCGTGACCACCCGCTCGACCGTGGACGGTGCGGAGGAGACGGTCAGCGCCCGGTACTGCATCATGGCCACCGGCTGCCTCTCGGCCGGGCGCGTGCCGGACTTCGAGGGCCTGGCCGACTTCACCGGAGAGGTCTACCACACCGGCTCCTGGCCGCACGAGGGCGTGGACTTCACCGGCAAGCGCGTCGCGGTGATCGGCACCGGCTCCTCGGGCATCCAGTCGATCCCCGAGATCGCCCGGCAGGCCGAGCACCTCACGGTCTTCCAGCGCACCCCGAACTTCAGCGTCCCGGCGCGCAACCAGCCGCTGGACCCGCAGGAGTGGGCGCAGATCAAGGCCGAGTACCCGCGGATCCGGGAGATCGCCCGGCAGACCCCGACCGGGCTGCCGTTCCCGCCCAGCACCGCCTCCGCGCTGGAGACCGACCCGGCGGAGCAGCGCAAGGTCATGGAGGAGCACTGGACGCTGGGCGGGTTCCGCCTCGGGCAGTGCTTCTCGGACCTGGCGATCAGCAAGGAGGCCAACGACGTCGTGGCCCAGTACATCCGCGAGCGCATCGACGAGATCGTCGAGGACCCGCAGGTCGCGGAGCTGCTCAAGCCCTACGACCACCCCGTGGGCACCAAGCGGATCTGCGTGGACACCGACTACTACACGACGTTCAACCGGGAGAACGTCTCCCTGGTCGACGTCCGGTCCGCGCCGATCACCCGGCTGACCGAGCGGGGGCTGGCCACCACGGAGCAGGAGTACGAAGTCGACGCGATCGTCTTCGCCACCGGTTTCGACGCCATGACCGGGGCCCTGAGCCGGATCGACATCCGGGGCACCGAGGGGCTCGCCCTGGCCGAGAAGTGGGCCGCCGGCCCGCGGACCTACCTCGGGCTGGCCACCGCCGGGTTCCCGAACCTGTTCCTGGTCACCGGCCCCGGCAGCCCGTCGGTGCTCAGCAACATGGTGACCTCGATCGAGCAGCACGTCGACTGGATCACCGACCACATCCGCTACCTCGAGGACCAGGGCCTCACCCGCTCCGAGGCCTCCCCCGAGGCGGAGGACGCGTGGGTGCAGCACGTCAACGACGCCGCGGACATGACCCTGTTCCCGCAGGCGAACTCCTGGTACCTGGGTGCCAACGTGCCCGGCAAGCCGCGGGTGTTCATGCCCTACGTGGGCGGGGTCGGCGCCTACCGCGCCAAGTGCGACGAGGTCGCCTCCCGGCAGTACGAGGGCTTCAGCGTCGCCTGACCGGTTGAACAGCCGAACGGAGGGCTCCGGTGCCGCGGCACCGGAGCCCTCCGCATGCCGGCAGGCCGGGGCTCCGGGGCGCATCCCCTCCTCGGCAGCCTGGTGCTCGGAGGACGCCAGGAGAGCGAGATCGACGCGCCGGAAACGCATTTCTTTCTTTTTGCGAATTCCTGACAGGACAACGGAGATCGCCGGAGGAGGTTGTTTTCCCGACCCAGGAGGAAGGGGCCGATCCCGTCGGCGATCTAATGTTCTGTGGACCTTTCCCGGCAAACAGTCACACCCTGCCACGGGTGCCGCCACCCGGCACTAGACCCCGGACAGGGGCATGCTTGCCCATCGGCATGACTCGGGCAGAGCCCCAGGTCAAGCCCACTTTCGTCTCGAGCTGAGCCTCCCGGGGGATTCCCTTGGGCACGCCTCATCGGACCACGGCGTCCGGGCGCGGAGGTGCAATGCCAGATCAGCACCAAAGCCGAGACGCGCCCGTGATCTAAACGTGACTTTCCCGTTATTTTTCGGTTAGTGTTCTCTCCGTGCTCATCGCATTAACGATCGGCATCTCCGTGCACATCGCCGAATTCTGCCGGTGCCCGGGGCCCCCAGACACATCGCTCGGCAGAAGCGGGGGAACCAGAAACGGTCCCTCCCCCGGGACCTAGGGGTTAAGTCGTCGGGGCCCCCACCCTGACGACCGGGTGTCTCCCACCCGCATCCAACAGCTCACCTCGCAGGCAAGAGGGAGGACATCACTCATGCCCGTTTTCCAGTCCCGCACGCCCCGCCATCGCGCCCAGAGCCCGTTCCGCCTCGGGCGCACCGCCATCCTGGCGGTCGCCGGCGGCGCCTTGGCGCTCAGCAGCGTGGCCCCGGCCCAGGCCGCCCCCGTCGCAGCCCCCCAGCAGGTCCTCAGCACCCAGTCCCAGGCCGGCAAGGCCGCAACCATCGCCGCCGCGGCGCGGAACCAGCTCGGCGTGCGGCAGGACTGCACCGCCCTGGTCACCAAGGCCCTGCGCGCGGCCGGGGTCAAGCACCACGGGTGGCCGGACTCCTACCTGAAGCTCGGCACGCGGGTCTCCGCCGCGCAGGCCCGGCCCGGCGACCTGGTCTACTACGCCAACGGCGGCATGGGCTTCGCCCACATCGCCGTGTACATCGGCGGCGGCAAGGCCGTCCACGGCGGCTGGAACGGCAACCAGACGGTCATCCAGACCGTCAACGTCGGCTCCGGCCCCGTCTACCTCCGCGTGCACTGACACTCCACGCCTGATGCGGGTGTGCGGTTCCCGTCCCGACGGGAGCCGCACACCCGCATCCCATGCGGCCGGCCTCTGAGCGCGAAGAACCTAGCGGCGATGTCCACGGTGGAAATCCATCGGGGAACCACTCTTCCCAGGCTGATATATGAGTCGTATGCTCGGTGCGGGTCCGCCAGCGGATCAATCACCAACTCGACGAGGAGTGGAACAGCATGCGGGAACTCGCACACCGGCTCGACCGGCTGGGCACCGAAACCGCCTTCAGCGTCGCCCAGGCCGCCGCCGCCTGGAAGGCGAAGGGGAACCGCGTGTACCCCTTCCACCTCGGCGACATCAACATCCCGACGGCCCCGCACATCGTCGAGGCGATGGACCGGGCCATCGCCGACGGCTACACCGGCTACGGCCCCGGCCCCGGCATCCCGCAGCTGCGCGAGGCCCTCGCCGAGGACATCGGCTCGCGTCGTGGCATCGACCTCAGCCCCGAGAACATCGTGGTGATGACGGGCGGCAAGCCCGTCATCACCAAGTTCCTGCAGGCGGTCATGAACCCGGGCGAGGAGGTGCTCTACCCGAACCCCGGCTTCCCGATCTACGAGTCGCAGATCGAGTACCTCGGGGGCACGGCCGTGTCGTACCGCTACCTGCCCACGGAGGACGGCTTCGCGATCGACCTCGACCAGGTGCGTGCCTCGATCACCCCGAACACGGTCGCCATCATCTACAACGACCTGCAGAACCCCATCTCGGCCGAGTCGACGGCGGCCGAGCGCGAGGCCGTCGCGCAGCTCGCCCAGGAGCACGATCTCTGGGTGCTCTCCGACGAGGCCTACTTCGAGACCCGCTACGAGGGGGTCTCGAGCTCGATCGCCTCGCTGCCCGGCATGGCCGAGCGCACCGTCATCCTCTACACGTTCAGCAAGAAGTTCGCCATGACCGGCTCGCGCCTCGGCTGCGCCGTCGCGCCGCGTGAGATCGCCACGGTGCTCAGCACCCTCAACACCAACGACGAGTCCTGCACCACGCACTACGTGCAGTGGGCCGGCATCGAAGCGCTCCGCGGCACCCAGGAACCCGTGCAGCAGATGCTCGACGTCCTGCGCGAGCGCCGGGACGCCGCCTGCGAGCTCGTGAACGCCACCCCCGGCATGCACGTGGCCGTGCCGCAGTCGACGTTCTACCTGTTCCCCGACGTCACCGCCGCCATGGAGCGCATGGGGTACACGGCGGTCGGAGACTTCGCCACGGCGGCGCTGCACGAGACCGGCGTCTCCTTCTGCACGCGCGAGCACTTCGGCCGGCGCCAGCCGGGCGAAGACCGGCAGTACATCCGGCTCGCCTACTCGGGCATCGACGTCGCGGACATCCGCGACGGCCTCGGCCGCCTGTGCCAGTGGATCGAGTCGGCATGAGCCGGGTCGTCGTCACGGGGCGGATTCCCGACGCCGCGATCGAGAAGCTCCGCGCCGAGCACGAGGTCGACGCCTGGCCGGAGGCCGGGCCGATCGGTCGCGAGGAGCTCCTGCGCCGGGTGGCCGGCGCCGATGGCGTCGTGAGCCTGCTCACCGAGCGCGTCGACGCCGAGCTGCTCGACGCCGCCGGCCCGCAGCTCCAAGTGGTCGCGAACGTCGCCGTCGGCTACGACAACATCGACGTGCCGGCCTGCGCCGAGCGGGACGTGGTGGCCACCAACACCCCCGGCGTGCTCACGGACGCCACCGCCGACATCGCGTTCGGCCTGATCCTCATGGCGACCCGCCGGCTCGGCGAGGGGGAACGGCTCATCCGCTCCGGCCAGGACTGGAAGTGGGGCATGTTCTTCCTGCTCGGCAGCAGCCTGCAGGGCAAGACCCTCGGCGTCGTCGGCATGGGCGGCATCGGCCAGGCGACCGCGCGCCGGGCCAAGGCCTTCGGCATGGAGATCGTCTACCAGTCGCGCAGCGAGATCGACCCCGGGATCGTCGCCGAGCTGGGCGCCCGGCGGGTCGAGCTCGACGAGCTGCTGGCCGTCTCCGACGTCGTGTCGCTGCACTGTCCTTATGGGCCCGCCACGCACCACCTGATCGGCGCCGAGCAGCTGGCGGCGATGAAGGACACGGCCTACCTCGTCAACACCGCGCGCGGACCGATCGTCGACGAGGCGGCGCTCGCCTCCGCGCTGCAGGAGGGCCGGATCGCGGGCGCCGGGCTGGACGTCTTCGAGCACGAGCCCCAGGTGCATCCCGAGCTGCTGGAGCTCGACAACGTGGTGCTGGTGCCGCACCTGGGCTCCGCCACCGTGGAGACACGCACCGCGATGGCGGTGCTCGCCGCCGACAACGTGCTCGCCGTGCTCGGCGGCCACCGACCGCCGACACCGATCGGGTAGCAGCAGGGCCGTCCGTCGCTCGGGAAGGACCACCGGCCCCACCTTGATTCCCCCAGAGCGCGGCCAACGTGATGCTCTTGTGGCCGTGCCTGGGGACGTTTCACCTGGCACCAGAGAGGAGCCGCCAGCCCGCTCGGACATCTTGCGCGACGGTAGAATCGGTCACCAGGAGGAGAGGAGGAGCAATGTCCCAGGACACCGAGATGAACCGGTCAAGCCTGCGCACCCTGTTGCTCCACCGATCGCTGGTCCCCAAGTTGAACGAGGAGACCCTGTCCTCCTGGACACCGCAGATTCTCCAGAACCTCGAGCGACTCAGCAGCTCGGTGCAAGGGCATCCGCACGTCGAGAACCTCGGCCGCTGGCGCCGCATCGTGGAGACCCGCGATGTGGAGACCCTGCGCACGGTCCTCGATTCCCCCGATCCTGGCAGCATCGAGATGCGCGAGGTCTCTCCCATGGGTGGCCTGATCGGCCAGGAAGAGCGGCTGTCCATCCTGAGAATGCCGCGCAACGGGGCCCTGGACGCCCTGGTCGAATCTGCCCGGTGACGGTCCGGGAGCTCGGCCAGTAACGGACCACGGACCGTTCCGACCGGATGAAGGAGTAAACCCAACGGGTCGACGGGTGCCGGCTGAGCTCATCGTGCCGCCCGGAACACGCCTGTCAGTGCTGGCGAGCACATTCCTCATGAGGTGCCGCGGAGCCAGTCCTCGAACCGTGTCGGGGCGGTCGTGAAGTCCCCTCGGGGCAGGAGGCCGCCGTTGCCGAGGGCGGTGAAGGACACCGGCACCCGGAGGATTCTCCGGTGTCCTCCGCGGCGCTCGGCGAGCGCACGGGCCAGCTCCGCCATGTCGCGGACCTCGGGGCCGGCGATGACGACGTCGTCGGATGTCGCGGTGCCGGAGGGCCCCAGAGCGCGGTCGGCGACGAACGCGGCGGCGTCCTCGGCGGCCAGCGGCCGGGAGTGCATCCCGGGCACCATCGAGAGCGGGCCGATGCGCAGCTGCGACAGCAGGGTCTCGGCCAGTTCGTACCACTGCGCCGAGGCCACGACCGTGACCGGGACCGGCCCGGCACGGTAGGCCTGCTCCTGGGCGGCCTTGCCCGCGTAGTAGCCCATCCACCGGTGCACCTCCGGTTCCCGGGCGTTGAGGATCGTGACGCACACGATCCGGGACACCCCGCTCCGCTGTGCCGCGGCCTGCACGTTGCGGGCGGTGGTGGTGAAGAAGTCGACGGCGCGCCGGCGGGACAGCGTCGGCAGGTGGAGGCAGTCCACCACCGTGGAGACCCCGTCGAACGCGGCTTCCAGGCCTTTCCCGGAGTAGACGTCGGTGCCTTGTCCGCGGGAGACCTCGACGACGTCGATACCGCGCTGGCGCAGCTGCGCCACCACCCGCGAGCCCAGCTCCCCGGTCGCCCCCAGGACCGCCACCTTGCGGCGCTCGCCCTCACCCGTGCTCACCATCGTCCACCGCCCTCTTCCCGTCCACCCGCACTTCGGTCCTGATGGCACCGATTCTCCTCATTTGCTCGCCCCACGACGAGTGGCATTTTTGCGGCTGTCATCGACTTCCTGCCGCCCTGCTGGAAGCATGGACCCATGATCAGCAACGTGGCCGTCATCGTGTTCGGCGAGGTCTCCCCCTTCGAGCTCGGTGTGGCCTGCGAGGCCTGGGCGATCGACCGCTCCGCCGACGGGCTGCCGGTGATGGACTTCGCGGTGTGCAGTCCCGGCGGGCGCCCGGTCCGCACGATCGCCGGCTTCGACGTGGCCGTCCAGCACGGGCTCGACCGGGTGACCGAGGCGGACCTCGTGGTCCTGCCGGCGATGTCCCGGGACCGGGAGGTCCCGGCCGAAGTGATCGACGCGCTGCGCGCGGCCTCCGACCGGGGTGCCCGGATCCTCTCCATCTGCTCGGGCGCCTTCGTCCTGGGGACGGCCGGGCTGCTCGACGGCCGCCGCTGCACCACCCACTGGATGCACACCGCGGAGCTGGCCGCGCGGTTCCCCGCCGCCCAGGTGGTGCCCGAGGTCCTCTACGTCGAGGACGGCGGCATCCTCACCAGCGCCGGCACCGCGGCGGGCCTCGACGCCTGCCTCCACCTGTGGCGCCAGGAGTTCGGCTCGGCGGCCGCCAACACGGTGGCACGGCGCATGGTCGTGCCACCGCAGCGTCAGGGCGGACAGGCCCAGTTCATCAAGGACCCGGTCCCCGAGCGCCGGGCCGAGACGCTGGACCCGCTGCTCACCTGGATCGTGGGACACCTCGACGAACCGCTCGACGTCGACGCCCTGGCCCGGCGCGCGGCCATGTCCCCGCGCACCTTCGCCCGCCGGTTCCGCGACGAGACGGGCACCACCCCGCACGCCTGGATCACGGCGCGGCGCCTGCACCGGGCCGAGCAGCTGCTCGAGGAGACCGACCTGCCGGTGGAGCGCATCGCCGCGGACGTGGGCTTCGGCAACGCGGCCACGCTGCGCCACCACTTCACCCGGATCCGCCGGCTCAGCCCGCAGCAGTACCGCCGCCGCTTCGCGACCACCTCCTGAGCACCGTCTCGGCCACGACAGCGCGGCCGAGGCGCTCCGTCATGGTCGCGAGGAGGACGGGAGAACTACCCCCTGCCCGCTCCGAGTCGAGGCGTGAGGAAGATGGCAGAAAATGATCGAAGACAGTCATTTCTGCCACTCGTGGGGAGAGTGCCGAGCGACCAGGCTTGTCAGCGTGAGAGTGAGCCGGATCGGCCGGCCCACGACGAGCAAGGAGCTCATCATGATCGCGTTCCTGTTTCTGCTGACAGCCACAGCCGCTGTGCTGTCGGTGTACATGGTGATCGGGCGCCTGGCTGCGCCCCTGGACGAGCGGGTGCCGTGGCGCGACCTCGGGTGGGACGGCTGGTCGCATACGCTGCGGCGCAGCCTGATCTTCCTGGGTGGCTCCGCCCCGCGCGGCGGTGCCCGCACCTGCTGAGATCGCCCGACATCCCGCCAGGCCGGATGTGCAGGCGAACCCGACCGTTTCCCGGAACGAGCGGCCGGCCACAGGTCCGGCCGCTCGGCGGGCTGCTCGACGCGACGGACCGGGCAGGAGACGATGACCTGATGAAGATCCTGATTCCCGACACCACCGACATCGACTCCGGCGACCTGACCGGCCACGAGGTCGTCCGCTACGCGGCAGCGGAGCCCGTCCCGCCGGAGCACGCCGACGCGGAGGCCGTCGTCGTCTGGGGCACTCCCGGCGACGTCCTGCAGGAGACGGCCCGACGGCTTACCCGTGTGAAGCTCGTCCAGGCGCTGGCGGCCGGGCCGGACAGCGTGCTGGCGGCGGGGTTCCGCGCCGAGGCGGTCGTCTGCTCCGGTGTCGGCCTGCACACCCGGCCCGTGACCGAGCACGCCCTGGCGATCCTGCTGAACCTGGTCCGCCAGCTGCCCGCCGCGGCCCGGAGCCAGGGCGAGCGCACGTGGGACCCGCAGCTGGGCGGCCTGCAGCCGCTGCACCCCGAGGGCCGGGTCACCACGCTCCTCGACGCCCGCGTCCTCATCTGGGGGTTCGGCGCCATCGGGCAGCACCTGGCCGACCTGTGCACCGCTCTGGGCAGCCAGGTCACCGGGGTCGCGCGGAGTTCCGGCGAACGGGGCGGGCACCCGGTCATCACCCCGGAGCAGCTGCCCGAGCACCTGCCCGGGACGGACGTGCTCGTCCTCGTCCTGCCCCACGACCCCGCGACGGAGCGCGCCCTGGACCGCGAGACCCTCGACGCCCTTCCGCCGCACGCCCTCGTGGTCAACGTGGGCCGGGGATCGACCGTGGACGAGGACGCTCTCGTGGAGGCCCTTAGCACCGGGTCCATCGCCGGCGCGGCCCTCGACGTCACCGCCCAGGAGCCCCTGCCCGCGGACTCCCCTCTGTGGACGGCCCCCAACCTCACCATCACCCCGCACATGGCCGGTGGCCGGCCCATCGGGGCCGCCGGCCTGCTGCGCGGGAACCTCGAGGCGTTGGCGCAGGGAGGCGGGTTCACCAACCGGGTCGCCCGGGCGCGAGCCTGAGATGGGGGCGGCCGTGGGACCTCAGGGCGTCCACCCGAGGACCGCTTCCCCGAACGTCATGACCGCGAACCAGGTCACCCCGGCCACGACGGGGACGAGGAGCACCAGGTAGGACCGGCGCTGCACCAACCGCACGCCGACGTAGGTGAGGAGCACCCACCACACGCCCAGGAGCACGATGGCCCACAGCGGTGCCATCAGGCCGCTGGCCATGTAGAAGTACCCGGCCACCAGCTGGGCCAGGGCCGCGATCACCACGGCCAGCACGAACAACGGCGTCGTCGTTCTCATAGCAGAACTGTGCGCCTCCGGGGAGGCGTCCGCAACAGGGACCACGCTCCCCGGCTCTCCTGCGCCCGGGCCCCGGCTACGTCCGGCCCAGCTCGTCCCACAGGTGGGCGAGTGTGGCGGCCCCGGCCAGCAGCAGGTCCGTGCGGACGCTCTCGTCGCTGTTGTGCCAGTTGTCCTCGAGCAGCCCGGTGCCGAAGAACACCACCGGTGCCTCCAGCGCGGTGGCGAGCAGGTCGGCCGGCCCGCCCCCGGCGTTGCCCATCCGCCCCACTTCGTCCACTCCGAAGCCGGAGGCCATGGCCCGGCCCAGGGCCTCCACCACGGGGTGGTCCGGGGTGCGGTAGGCCTCCTGGGAGGTCGTCGTCGACACGGTCAGCTCGTACTCGTAGCCGTCCCCGACCCGCTCGGCCACCCAGGTGCGCAGCTGCTCGGCCACCTCCTGCACCTTCTGCCCGACCACCGTGCGGATGCTCAGGTCCATCGCCGCCATCGAGGGGATCACCGCCCTCGAGACCTCCGTGGGGTCGCCGGCGATCAGGGCGATGACCTCCAGGGCCGGGCGTTCCCACAGCCGCTCCAGCACGGTGTAGCCGGCTTCCCCGCCGATGCTGCGCGTGTGGGTGCGGGCCAGCCAGTCCCCCTCGTCGAAGGGCAGCGCGGCCAGCTCCGCCCGCCGGGCGTCGGGGATCTCCGGGACGCGGTCGTAGAAGCCGGGCAGGGTGATCCGGCCGTCCTCGTCGTAGAGCTGGGCGAGGACCCGGGCCATCTCCAGGGCGGGGTTGGGGGCGACCCCGGACACGGCCCCGCTGTGGATGTCGGTGAAGGGCCCGTGGATCTCCAGGTGCGCGCTGAGCATCCCGCGCACCCCGGTGCACAGTCCCGGGTGATCGGCCCGCCACAGCAGCGTGTCGGAGAAGATCACCACGTCCGCGGCCAGCTCCTCCGGGTGGTCCTGGATCAGCTGGGCCAGGCCGGGGGACCCGGCCTCCTCCTCGCCCTCGACCAGGAACTTCAGGTTCACGGCCGGCGCCTCTCGCCCGGTGGCGGCCAGGTGCGCCCGGACGCCCCACAGGTGAGCGAGGACCTGGCCCTTGGCGTCCGAGGCACCCCGGCCGTAGAGGCGCCCGTCCCGGGCCACCGGGTCGAAGGGGGACGTCTGGTCCCAGTTCTCCTCCTTGACCGCCCGCACGTCGTGGTGGCTGTAGACCAGCACCGTGGGCGCACCGGGGGCCGCGCACCAGGCGGCGTGGACGGCCGGGCCGTAGGTACCCGGCCAGATCTCCGTGACGGGGAAGCCGGTGTCGCGCAGCGCCCCGGCCAGCCAGTGCGCCGAGCGCAGCAGGTCGTGCTCGTGCTCCGGGGCCGCGGCCACCGAGGGGATCCGCACCCACTCCTTGAGCCCGTCCAGCATCCCGGGCAGGTGTGCTTCCAGGTAGGAGTGCATCTCGTGGTCGGCGGTCACGGTCACCTCCGCGAAGACCTCCCGCGGCCGGGTCCTAGAGCTCGCGGTCCTCCACGACGTCGAGGTCCCGGAACACGGGCTCCCCGTCCATGAGCTCGGTCAGCTTCCGGGCGTACTCCTGGGTCTCCGGGAGCTGCGAGTTCTCCATGGCGGACTCGTAGGAGTCGAAGAAGACGATCTCGACGAAGCGCTTCGGATCGTTGCGGTCCTTCGCCGACACGACGCGGCGAGCCGTGCGTTTCCCCTGGGAGGACCGCTGCCACTCCGCGAGGACCCCGGCCACCTCCTCCGGCCTCGAGGTGGTGTATTCGATCAGCTGCACGAAAGCCATCACGCACGCTCCTCCGGAAAAGTCCGTTGCGGGTCTCCATTCTAGGTCCGGGCGGCCGGGGCTGGTCCGGACGAACGGGAGATGACGGCCTGCCCCCGAGAACGCGAGGTCCCCCGAGGCCTTGGGGCGCGCCGTCGCGCCTTCCGTGCTGCACTTCTGAACGCCGCCATCGCTTGGACGGGGCCGGTGTGGAGCAGCCCTGTCAGGTGCTCTTGAGCCAGGCGTGGAGGGCGTCGCGGATGACCTCGCTGGCAGTGGTGTTGTCGGCCTGCGCCCGCTGCTTCAGGGCGGCGTCCAGCTCGGGGTCCAGGCGGACGGGAACAACTCGGGCCGCGGCGGAGCCGATCGGCCTGCGTCCGCCGGATCGCCGGAGCTCCGCCGGATCGTATCCGGCCTCCGCCTCCCGAGCGAGGCGTTCGATCTGGTTCTCGGTGACAGGGCGGCCCTTGGAGGTCCGCGGTGTGCTGGTCATAGCTCTCCTCCTCATGGCAACAGGTCGAAGTACTGGGGTCTGGCTTTCATGGCGTGGATGACGAGTTCATCGCCGCTGTCGAGAAGCAGGACGACGATTTCGAGCAACCGACCGTGGGTGTCGAACCCGAGCCGAAGTTCCCGCACAGGGGCGTCGTCGTCGATCCGGTAGGCGACCAAGGAACTGCCCGCGGCGTGGGCGATGTCGGCGTCGCCGATGCCGTGCTTGCGGGCGGATCGGTGGATCTCCACACCATGAATCGTATTACGAAACCGGCCCGGCAGGAAGAGTCGTGGGCGCGGTCGTCGACGATCCGTTCGCGGTATTGGTGTCACACAGCACACGTGTTGAAGGGGCTGGGGCTAGGCTGACGCTGATCTTTTCCGAACACGTGGGGGCGTGCACATGAAGCAGAGACTGGGCGGACTTCTCGGTGGGGCGGCGGCGCTGAGCCTGCTGGCGGGACTCGTGGTTCCTTCGCCGGCAGCGGCCGTCATGGTGAAGGGCTACGAGATCGACGATCCGAAGAGCCCGACGGTGGTGGTGAACAAGCACCGTCCGCTGAACCCGGTCACCCACGTGCCGCAGCCCCTGACCCGGATCAAGACCGAACAGCTGCGCGCCGACGCCGCGCAGGCGTACCAGCAGATGGTCAAGGACGCCAAGGCGCAGCGGGTGAACATCGTGGCCGTCAGCGGGTACCGCTCCTACGACCACCAGGCCAGCCTCTACGACAGCTACGTGCAGCAGTACGGGCAGGAGACCGCCGACACCATCGCCGCCCGGCCCGGACACAGTGAGCACCAGACCGGCCTGGCCATGGACGTGGGCAACGCCTCGGGGGCGTGCGCGCTGCAGGACTGCTTCGAGGGCACTCCGGTGGGGGCCTGGGTGGCCGAGCATGCCTGGAAATACGGGTTCATCATCCGCTACCCCCAGGGCGAGCAGGGCACCACCAGTTACAAGTACGAGCCCTGGCACCTGCGCTACGTCGGGACCGACCTGGCGAAGAAGATCAAGGCGGGAGCCGTCGCCGGAAGCACATCCGACATCGACACCCTGGAGGAGTTCTTCGAACTCGGGCGGGCCCCGGACTACCTGTACTGAGACCTGGTCTCACGACTGCTCAGTGAGCCCTTCCGGAATCCGCACAGGATCGTCATATCCTTCAAGCCTCGGCGAGAGGTCTCAGAGCGGCCCTAAAATGGCGGTGCGTTCTGCTGCCGATGGATTCGCGGGCAGCGCGACGCGCTCGCCCCGACGGATGACCGGAGGTGAGGGCGGTGCGAGCACACTCCGAGTCTGCGTGGCAGTTGCCGTTGTTCTTCGTCCTGGCGTTCGCGATCACCTGGTCCGTGCAGATCCCGGCGATCATCTATGCGCACGGTCGCGGGCATTTCCTGAGCAACGAGGCCAACCTGCACCATCTGATGTCGCTGGCCCGTGGCGAGCTGGACTCCGGGTTCGCTGTGGTCCTGCTGCTGGCTCTCTTCTCGTTCGGCCCCAGTCTGGCCGGGGTGATCGTCACGGGACTGTTCCACGGCCGGGCAGGTCTGAGGGACCTGGCGCAGCGGTCGCTCAAGGTCGGCGTGCCCGCCCGGTGGATTCTGCTCGTCCTGCTGATGCCTGTGGGGCTGTGTGCGGGAAGCCTGCTGGTCGGGTGGGTGCTCGGCGGTTTCGCCCCGTATCGATTCGATCCGCTGGTGCCGTTGGCGTGGTCGGTGCCGTTGCTGCTGTACATGCTGGTGTTCACCGGTCTGGCCGAGGAGCTGGGCTGGCGCGGCTACGCCCTGCCGCGGCTGCAGCGCCGGCACACGGCCGAACGCGCCAGCTGGATCCTCGGTGTGCTGTGGGGGCTGTGGCACCTGCCGGCCAATCTGCTGGGCCCGTACCTGCGGGGGCAGCTGAGCGTTCCGATGGTCGTGGCCGTGCTGCTGGGACTGACCGTCGGGATCGTGGGCTGGACGATCGTGCTGACCTGGATCCACAACAACACCGGCAGCCTGTTCTGGATCATCGTCCTGCACGGGTGGGCCAACACCGTGCAGTCCTACCTGGTGCTCTCCTCCGGCAGTTTCACCGCCCAGGTCGCCTACGGGGTGCTGCCCTGGGCCATCGCCGTGGTCGTCCTCAAGCGCTGCGGTGCCGCGACCCTCACCGGCTCCGACCACGATGTCACCGGCTCCGCGGCACCAGCCTCATCGGACCGCAAGGATGGCACCGGCAGCATTGCGCACTGAGGCCGGGTCTCGTGATGTCACCCCAGTGAGTCGGCGCAGTTTGATGCGGACCTTGATGCACGCCGGCGCAGACAGCACCGACACCTCGGGGAGCCGTCGCCCTTGTCCGCGTACAGCTGCTTCACCCTGCGCCGGGGCCGGTCAGCTCGCCCCCGCTCCACGCGAAGGGCCCGCCCCCGAACTGGGGACATCAACTTCCCAGGTGATTGCATCTGCATTCGTAGACTGAAGGGGAACTGACGACTTCCTGACAGGACCCCCCGTGACGCCTCCCCCGGTTTCCCTCCGCCTGGGCGCCTCCGCCCTCGTCCTCCTGCTCCTGACCGGCTGCGGCGGATCGGCGGCCTCCAGCGACGCAACGCCGTCGTCGTCGAACACCTCCTCGACCGCAACGTCCGCCGCCCCGGAGCTGCGCGGCGAGCGCGCCGTGGTGGAGCGGGTGATCGACGGCGACACCGTCGACGTCCAGCGGGACGGCGAGGTGGTCCGCGTGCGGCTGCTCAACATCGACACCCCGGAGACCAAGGACCCGGACGAGATCGTCGAGTGCCTCGGCCCCGAGGCCACCGCCCTGCTGGAGGAGCTCCTGCCGCCGGGCACCGTGGTGGGCCTGGAGTACGACCAGGAGCGCACCGACTCCTACGACCGCACCCTGGCCGGGGTGTTCCTGCAGGACGGCACCCTGGTCAACGCCGAGATCGCCCGCCAGGGCCTGGGCACGCCGCTCTACATGGCGCCCAACGACCGGTTCCTGCCGCCGGTGGAGGAGGCCTTCGCCGAGGCCGAGCAGCAGCAGGCCGGCCTGCTCGACCCCGCCCACGGCTGCACCGTCCCGGCGCAGGTGCGGCAGGCCGCGAGCGCGCTCGCCGACGCCGCGCCGGCGGACCTCGCCGACCCGGCCGGTGAGGTCGCGGCCGCCGTCGCCTTCCTGGCGGCCCTCGACGCGATCGACGGCGACGCCCACCCGCACGTCCGCCACCTGGTGGGGCTGCCGTCGCTGAAGCGCGGGATCGCCGGAGTCCGCCAGGACGTCGCCGCCCTCCAGGAGCGCGCCGCCGAGCAGCGCCGCGCGGCGGAGGCGGAAGCCGCAGAGCGCGCGGCGGCCGACGAGGAGCGCCGACAGGCCGAGGCAGCACGCCAGGCGGAGGCCGACCGGCAGGCCGAAGCGGCCCGGCAGGCGGCAGCCGACGCCGCCCGCCAGGCCCCCGCGCCGGCACCGATCCCTGCGCCCGCGCCGATCCCTGCGCCCGCTCCGGCCCCTGCGCCCGCCCCCAGGCCGGCGCCTGCGCCCGCCCCGAAGCCCGCTCCGAACCCGGGCGCCAACATCGTCAACCAGGCCCCTCCGGGGTACTACGCGGACATTCCCGGCTACACCGGCCCGCGGTGCTACGCGCCGGGCGGAAAGTTCTTCAAGCCCTGCTGACCCTGACGGGTCCGGATCGCCCGGAGCCCGGGAGACGGCCCGGTCTCACCGACCGGGACCCGCTGGTGGTTGCCGGAGCCGGGGAGGATCATAGGACCCAGCACGACCTGTGCCCCGTTGCACCTCGAGGATGAGGGTCCTGACATGACCATCCACACGCTCCTGCCCCGCCGGGACACCCGGTCGGTCCTCGCCGCCCCCGGTGCGCGGCCCGGGCCAGGGGGGTGGATCCGGTGAGCGAGGCCTACCACCTCGAGCTGGCGGCCGAGGACCCGGAGGCCGTGATGCTGCTGTTCGACACCATCGGGGCCCGCTTCTCCTTCCAGCCCTCCGAGCGCGGCCTGTCCTACCGGGAGGAGAGGACCGGGGACGAGGACGTGTCCCTGGCCCGGGTAGAGGTGGAGGGTTCCTACTCCTCCTGGGGGGACACCGAGATGTTCAGCGTGGTCCAGCGCACCGCCGGCCGGTGCGACTGGTCCACCCGTACCGAGTCCGGCACCGGGATCGGCGCCCCGGTGCTGATCACCCCGTCCAGCCCGACCCTGTTCGTGGTGGACTCCCTGCGGGCCAGCAACGTCTACCTCACCACGGACCTGGTGCAGGACATCGCCGAGACCGTCTACGGCACCGAGAACACCCCGGTGGCGTTCTCCTCCGCCCGCCCGATCACCCCCCGGCTGGGGCAGTACTGGTCCTCCCTGACCGGCCTGGCCCAGGAGCTCGTGGACTCCGGGGCCTTCGACGCCCCGCTGGTGCGCGCCGGCCTCACCCGGCACCTGGCCGTGGCGCTGCTCGAGTGCTTCCCCCTGGTCGGGGACCAGGAGCTGCGCACGCTGTCCATGGCCGCGCAGACGCGCCGCTACCGCATCGCCAAGCAGTTCATCGACGACCACGCCCACCAGCCGATCACCGTCGACGACGCCGCCCGGGCGGCGAACACCCCCACCCCCACCTTGGTCCAGGCCTTCCGCGCCAACCACCCGCACCGGCTCAGCCCCACCGAGTACCTGGCCCAGGCGCGGCTGGCCGGGGCCCACGCCGAGCTCCTGCACGCCGATCCCACCGCCGGGGAGACCGTGGCCGGCATCGCCGCCCGGTGGGGATTCGCCCACTCCGGGCGTTTCGCGTCCCACTACCGCGCCGCCTACGGGGTGCCGCCCAGCGCCACCCTGTACCGCTGACGGCTGCCGTGTCGGACGCGCCGAGGACCCTGGTCCCTGAGACGATCGTCCTCCCAGCGACCCCGAGGAGCCCACCGTGGAGAAGACAGGTCAGCCCGTCGAGGAACACCTCGCCGGCGTCACGCCCCGGAAGCGGCAGGCCGATGCCGAGCGCCTCCTCCCCCTGTTCGCCCGGGTCACCGGGCAGCCGGCGGAGATGTGGGGCACCATCGTGGGCTTCGGGCAGTACCACTACAGGTACGCCAGCGGGCACGAGGGCGACGCCCCCGCGGCCGGCTTCGCGGCCCGGAAGGCGGCGACGACGGTCTACGTGTACGACGGCGTCGACGCCCACCGGGAGAACCTGGCGCGCTTGGGCCCGCACACCACGGGCGTGGGCTGCATCTATCTCAAGGACCTGGATGCGGTGGACCTGGACGTGCTCGAGCAGATCGTCGCCGACTCCTACGCCAAGCTCGGTGACGGCCCCTGGACGGACCGCGCCCGCGAGGGCGCCACGGGCTGACCGGTCCCGCGCGCCGGGCACGGGAGCTGCCTTCCGGGTCGTTCCTGCCGGAAACCCGGCCTCCCCGCCGGTCAGCCCGCCGGCCGGGTCGGGTCGGCGATGGTCGGCTCCGGTGTCATGGGCACACCCTCGGCGGTCCCGCAGACGGCCGACCCGAGGGCCGGGGCGGCCTCGTCCTCCGCCACGCCGTGACGGCGCTCAGCCCTGCGGGGCGCTGAGTCCCTCGAGGTGCTCCGCCTTGAGCCGGCGGTAGTGCGGCATGAGCTCGGCCGCGGTGTAGGTGGCGGTGGCGGTCACGGGGGTGCCGGCGTGACCGTGCTCGGCCAGGAGCTGCTGCAGCGCGGACTCGTGCTGGGCGAGGATCGTCTGGTTGAAGTACCCGTGGTGCAGCAGGGCGGCGATCCCCCCGGCGTAGGCCCAGGTCGGGGAGCCCTCGTCCATCGGTGCCCGGGGATCGTCCCAGTCGGCGGGCCCGCCGGTGGAGGCCAGTTCGGAGGCGAGGACGTTCTCGAGCACCTCGGCCTGGAAGGACAGGGAGAGCTCGGCGACCTCGTCGACGATCTCGAACCGGTCCACCCGCACCCCGGGGGGCGGCGCGGCCTGCACCAGCTCCCGGACGGCCTGCAGGATCTCGGGGGTGGTCATCGTCGTCTCGCTTCCTGGGGGGGGGAGGGCACAGAGCTCAGGTCGATGTGTTGTCATCAGCCTACTGGCTACCCGCGAGTCACAATTCAGCGGCTCTGTCCCCACAAGGGCCTACGGACGCGAGGCGGTTCCGTGGCCGCGACCCCTGCCACCCAGGGGGTCCCCGCGCTGGTGGGGACCCCCTGACGTGCACCGGGAGCTCCGCACGGCCCCGCTACCCGCCGCCCGGAGCCGCCGCCGGCCGGGACGTCACATGCACCCCGGGGCGTTTCTTGTGAAAACTCGTTGACCTAGGGTACGGGTCATCATCCGCACACCGGGACCAGTTGGGGGACAGATGAAGGTCACCGTGTTCGGGGCAACGAGTCCCATCGGCCAGGAGCTCGTCGAGGACCTCCTGTTCCGCGGCTACGAGGTTGCCGTCCTCGTGCCCGGCACCGCGCCGGTGCCGGCCGCATGGGGCGAGGAGGTGGAGGTGGTCACCGGGGAGATCACCGACCCCGCCGCGGTGGACGCCGCGCTCCGGGGTGCCGGGGCGGTGATCAGCACCGTCGATCCCCGGCTGCGGCCCCGTTCCCGCCGTCCGGACCTGGTCGAGGGCACCGCGCAGATCGTGGCCGGCATGCACCGCCACGGGATCCGCCGCTACATCGGCCACGGCACCCCGGTGGTCTCCCTGTGCCCGAAGGAACGGCCCACCGTCCACCTCCGGATCCACCGCGCCCTGGCCCGCCGCCTCGACCCGCACGCCTACCGGCAGATGACCGGGATGCTGCGGGTGGTGGCCGGCTCCGGTCTGGACTGGACGGTCGTGCGGTTCCTGCACGCCACCGCCGGGACGGCCCGCGGTCTGAAGTACGTGGGGTTCTTCGGTCCGGACGGGGCGGGGTCCTCGGCCACCGCGGCGGACATCGCCCGGTTCACCAGTGCCCAGGTGCTGGAGACCGCCTATATCCGTGACGCCCCGGCCGTCAGCAACTGACCCTCGACGGCAGCACCCGGGCCACCGGTGCGCGGCGCGGCCCTGGGCTACCGGTGCGCGGCGCGACGCCGGGCCGCCGGTGCTCAGCGCGGCCCCGGGGGCGGCCCGGACGCGGGGGACTGCCCGGTCCGCGACCCCCCGCGCGTCCGCACGGCCCGGCCCGCGCCGGCTGCCGTGGCCACGGCGGCGAGGGCGGCGTTGCGCACGGCCGTCCCGTGCCGCGCGGTGCTCACCCGGTTCGCGAGGCGGGCCAGGCGCACCGTGCGGGTGGTCGGGCGGCGGCGGACGGCGTCGTAGCGGCGCAGGGCACCGGGCACGTCGGCGGCCTCGGCGAGGGCGCCGACGAGGACGGTGGCGTCGATCAGCGCCTCGCCGGCGCCCCGGCCGAGGTTCGGGGCCATGCCGTGGGCGGCGTCGCCGAGGAGCACGGTCCGCCCCTGCACGTAGGAGGGCAGCCGGGGCACGTCCAGGAGCGTGCGGCGGTCGACCGCGGTGTCCTCGAGGAGCTCCAGGACGTGCCGCACGGCGGGGTGCCAGTCCCCGTAGAGCCGGCGGAGGAGCTCCGGCGCGCCGGTTCCGGATGCCGCAGGACCGGGCACGTCGGCACCGAGTGCGTCGGTGCTGAGGAGGTCTGCGCGGACGCTCGCGAACCAGTAGGTGTGCTCGGGGTCCTGCGGGGTGATGCCGAAGAGCCGCCCCGGCCCCCAGGTCTCCGTGGTGCCGTCCGACGCCCCCGGCACGGTGCCGCGGAGGGCGACCGTGCCCAGCGGCCGCGGGGCCGCCCCGAAGAGGGCGGCGCGGGTGGGGCTGTGGATGCCCTCGGCGGCGACGACGAGATCGGCCGCCGGCAGGGCGCGGTGGTCGTCCACCGGGGTGTTCCAGGCGACGGCGTCCGCGGGCAGGTCCTGCGCCAGGGCCGCCAGGAGCACGGTTCGCGGGAGCATCCGGACCGTGCGCTCGAGGTCGAGCCGGGCGATCTCGGTGCCGTCCGGGCGCAGGAAGCGGGCGCCGTGCTGCGCCACGGAGGCGGCCCGGACGGGGGCGCCCGCGTCCAGGCGGTCCAGGGCGTCCAGCGCCGCGGGCCACAGGCCCAGGGCCGTGCCGGTGCCGGGCAGGCCCGGCGAGCGCTCGAGCACGTGGACGTCCCAGCCCGCGGCGAGCAGGCCGCGGGCGCTGGCCAGGCCGGCGATGCCGGCCCCGATGATGACCGCTGACCCGCGCACGGCGCCTCCTGGGGTGGGTGGTTGCCGGGTCCGGCACGGCGCCGGCCCGGGCGTCGGCGCCGAGCCGGACCACGGGTGTCCGGGGCGCCGTGCGTCCAGTGTCTACCGCCGGGCCGCCCAGACGGTACGCCCGGACCGGAAGCGCAGGTCCTGGCGGTGCGGCAGGGCCTCGGGGTCCTGGGAGTCCAGGAGCCGGTCCAGGACCGCGAGGTCCCCGGCGGTCATCCGGTCCTCGAGGGCCGGGCGCAGGTGGGAGAGCCAGGCCTGGGCGTAGGCCACGACGCCCGGGGCCTCCGGGGATGCCGCGGTGGTCACGGTGTGCGGACCCTGGACGGAGAACCCGGTCCGTTCCAGCAGGGGGCTCCAGTCCGGATGGGCGTTCCACCCCGCCTCGGCCAGGACCCGGTGGCACCGCTGCTCGAGACCCGCGCGGCCGATCCCGAGGTCGTCGGGAAGGACGCGCGGCAGACCGTCCAGCTCGACGACCACCAGCAGCCCGCCGGGCCGCAGCGCCGCCCGGACGTTCGCCAGCACCTCCTCCGGGTGGGCGACCTCGTGCAGGACCGAGGAGGCCCACACCAGGTCCGCGAGGCCCGTCCGGGGCCAGGCGGTGTCCAGGTCGGCCTGGACCGGCCGCACCCGGTCCTCGAGGCCCTGGTGGCGTGCCGCGTCCCGCAGGCGATCGAGCATGGCGGTGGACCGGTCGACCGCCACCACCTCCGCGGCGGGGAAGCGACGGGCGAGGGCGATAGCGACGGTGCCCGTCCCCGTGCCGAGGTCGACGATCCGCGCCGGATCGCCCCGCAGGTGCTGCGCGGCCCACGCCGTCACCTCCTCCCAGGCGGCGGCGGACATGGCGGCGTCGAGGTCCAGCAGCCGCGCCAGATCGCCCTCGTGCCGGGGCCCGTGGGCGGGATCGAGGTCTGTCGGGGTGTGTGCGTGCCGGTGCATGCCGCCACCATAGCCTCCTCCTGCTCTGACAGCATCACTCCTTGCTGCATAAGCAAGATGCGGGCGCCGGCCGTGGCACGGCGGACTACCCTGGAGCACGCCCGGCCGGTAGGCCCAGAGCTCCCCCGGTTCCGGGGAGCTCGGCACCCCGGAGGTCATCACCGGGGAGTTCGGCGCCCGAGAGTTCGGCGCCCGGGAGTTCGGCGCCGAGGAAGCCGGCGGCGGCCCGCCGGCGGCACCGAGGACGGAGGTCCCCATGGACGAGCTGGAGCGGATCGCGGCCGCGTTCCCCGCCCTCACGTGGACCCGGGCGCGGCGGATCACGGAGGGCTGGGACCACGTCGTCGTCGTCCTGGACGACGCCCTCGTGTTCCGCTTCCCGCAGGAGGCGTCCTACCGGCAGGCCCTCGTCCGGGAGGTCGAGGTCCTGGACCACCTCGCCCCGCTGCTGCCCGTGCGGATCCCGCGCTACGACCGCGTGGCGCCGGACGGCTCGTTCGCCGGATACCCCCTGCTGCCCGGCCGCACGCTCACCCCCGCGGTCCTGGCCTCCCTGGACGGGACGGCCCGCGAGACGCTCGTGGACCAGCTGGCCGGCTTCCTCTCCGCCCTGCACACCGCGCCGGTGCCGGGCACCCCGCTGGAGCGCGTCCCGTCGTCGTCCCTGGCGGAGGACCAGGAGGACGTCCGCCGTGCGGCCGCCGCGCACCTGCCCGCGGTGCTGACCCCCGAGGAGCTCGACGACGTGGAGCGGATCCTCGCCGACGTCGACGCCCTGCTCGCCGCCGACCTGCCCGAGGCGGTCGTGCACAACGACGTCTACAGCCGGCACCTGCTCTGGGACGACGCCGCGGCCCGGCTCGGCGTCATCGACTTCAGCGACATGTGCCGCGGCGACCCGGCCGTGGACTTCGCCGAGCTCCACGAGTACGGCGCGGACTTCGTGGCCGCGGTGCACGCCCGCTACGCCGGGCCCAGGGATGTCGGGCTCCTCGACCGGGCCTGGAGCTACCAGCGCTGGATCGGGGTGTACATGCTCACCGACCACTTCGACGTCGGCAAGACCACGTGGGAGGTCGCCCGCGAGACCTTCGACCGCGTCCGGGACGGCCGGGGCGAGGGCTGACCCGGGCGCCGCTGTGGTCCGCGCGGCGCCCGCTTCCTAGGCTGGGGGCACGGACGGCACCGTGCCGCCCCGTACCGAGGAACGACCATGACCGCCACTGCGTTCACCATCCGCCCGGCGACCAGCGAGAGGTTCGACGACGTCGCCACCGTCCTGGGGCCGCGCAACCCCGAATCCCGGGTGTGCTGGTGCCTCACCTACCGGCTCCCGTCCCGGGTCAACCGCTCCCTGAGCGCCCGGGAACGCGCGCAGACGGCCCAGGAGCTGTGCGCGCGGCCGATCCCGCCGGGCGTCCTCGCCTACGACGACGACACCGTGGTCGGCTGGTGCGGAGTCGCCCCGCGGGCCGAGCTGCACGCCTTCACCCACGGGAGGACGATCCCGCACGTCGACGACCTCCCGGTCTGGGCCGTGTGGTGCTTCCGGGTGCGCGGCGGCCACCGGGGCCGGGGGGTGGCACGGGCCCTGCTCGAGGGCGCCGTGGAGCACGCCCGGGAGCACGGGGCGCCGGTTCTCGAGGGGTACCCGGTGGACAACGGGGACGAGAAGGTCGACACCACCATGGCCTACGTCGGCACCCGCGCCATGTTCGAGCACGCCGGGTTCACCAAGGCCGCGGACACCGGCTCGGTGCTCAACGGGTTCCCGCGCGTGCTCATGCGGCTGCCGCTGCGCTGAGCGCCACGTCCCGGTCACGCCGACCTGGCCCTTCGACGTCACGTTGCGCACGATCGGGACCGGCGGGTGTGAGAGTGCCCACTCGGACCGCGCATTCCCCGGTCCGTCCGGATAATGGGAACGGCTGGCCCGAGCAACGTCGCGGGGATCAGCACCCCCTTCCCCGCCAGCGAAGCAGGACAGCATGACTCTGGAACGACCACGCACCGAGGCCCCCGCGGCCGAGGACCATCCCCAGGCCCCGGTCTCCGCCGAGGCCGCCGAGCAGCCCGAGAAGAAGAGCCCGGCCCTGAACGTCCCCGGCCTGCTGGCCGGTGCCGCCACCGCCGCGACCATGTCCGTGATCGGCGGCCACCTCAGCGTGGTCGGCACCGTCCTCGGCGCCGCACTGACCAGCATCGTCTCCGGCATCGCTGTGGTGGTCTACTCCACTTCCCTCGAGAAGAGCCGCCGCGGCCTGCGGAAGGTGCGGACCACCGTGGCCGAGCGCGTCCTCGCCCGCCCCGGCCTGGACGCCTCCGGCTCGGACGGCAGCACCGCCGTGGCCGCGGAGAGCCGTTGGAGCACGCTGCGCCCCCGCTTGAAGCCCATCCTGGTCAGCACCGGGGCCATCCTCGGCCTGGCGGTCGCGGCGGTCTTCGGGATCCAGGCCCTCACCGGCACCGAGCTCTCCGGCGGCACGGGCACCATCCAGCGCTCCGTGACCGGCAGCGAGTCGGTGGCGGTGCGCAGCGCGTCCACGCCCGCACCGGCCGAGGACCCGGCGGCCGGCACCGGTGAGCTCGCCCCCGCGGAGGGCACCGCCCCGACCGCGGAGACCACCTCGGCCCCCGAGGGGATCGTCCCCGCCGAGACCGCCCCCACGGCGGGAACGGTGACCGGGGACGCCGGCACGTCCGGCGGGGAGCTCCCGGACACCGGCAGCCAGCAGCTGGACAGCGGCCAGACCGGGGCCGTGCCGCCGGACGCCGCCGGCCAGGGCGTGGCCGACGCCGGAGCGGTGCCCGCCGCGCCGTAGCCGGAAGCCGGCGGCGCCGGGACGGGGCGGGGACGTGGACACCACGTGCCCGCCCCGTCCCCGTTCCGGCACCGCTGTCCGGGTGCCACTGCCCGGGTGCCGGCCGCGCCATCTTTCGTCATCTTCGATTCCCGCCCCTGACCAGGCGCGATGTTCTCGGTGCCGTCCCGAGGTCTGGACTTAAGTCGACAGACATATGCCCTGGACGGCACCTAACTTGGGCTCACCCGGATGCAGCCGCAGACGGGCCGGAGACGACGAAGGGAAAGACCGTGGCAGGGGTTCGAGAAGTCCGTGGACATCAGGTGGCGCAGTGGCTGACGATCGCGGCGGTCGTGCTGTTCGTCGCCAACGGTGCCGTCCTGGCCCTGGGGTCCCAGGCCTACGGGTGGGCCACGCTGCTGTTCGCCGCGGCCGCGTACTCCGCGGTCTCCACCGGGATCGTGGGACGCCCCCTGCGGCAGCACTGATCTTCCGCGGGAGCAGCTGTCGGCGCGTCACTCGGACCGGGCCGGCTCCTCGTCGTCGTTCCGGCGGCGGTTCTGCACCACGGTCCGGCCGATGAGCCCCAGGATCAGCCCGGCGGGCACGCCGACGGCCACACCCAGGCCGATGTCCCCGATCAGCACCCCGAGGACGACGCCGAACGCCGGGCCGAGGGCAATGCCCAGGACGAACAGTTCGTCGCCGGGTGCTTCACGATCGCTCATGCGCTCACCGTAAGGCACGGAGTCCGGTCCCGGGCGGCACCCCGGCGGCCGTGTCGCCCTCAGGGCGCGCACGGCGGGCTCTGAGCCTCCTTGTCCAACTGGTATCGTCCCGGTGGTCCACCCCACACTGCGCACCCAGCGAGGACCACCATGTCGCGCTCCCCTGCCCCGCGGACGATCTCCGCCGACGCAGAAACCACCCTCTCCCCGACGACCACGACCCCGGCTCCGCCCCACACGGCCGCGACCCCCACGCCGGCCCCCGCTCCCCGGAGGCGGCCGTCCGCGGTCGACACCGGCTGGACGCTCGGCCTGTTCGGCACCGCCATCGGCGCGGGCATCCTCTTCCTGCCCATCAACGCCGGCGCCGGCGGCCTGTGGCCGCTGCTCGTCGTCACGGTCCTCATCGGGCCCATGACCTACCTCTCCCACCGGGCCCTCGCCCGCTTCGTCTGCGCCTCGCCGAAGCAGGGCGAGGACATCACGGTCGTGGCCCGGGACCACTTCGGGCAGGGCGCCGGACGGGTCATCACCGTCCTGTACTTCCTGGCGATCTACCCCATCGTCCTGATCTACGGGGTGGGCCTCACCAACACGGTCGACAGCCTGTGGGTCAACCAGCTGGGCCTGCCCCCGGTGCCCCGCGTGCTGCTCTCGGGGGTGCTCATCGCCGCGATGATGCTGGTCATGGTCGCCGGTCAGCGCCTCATGCTGGCCGTGACCCGGTGGCTCGTCTACCCGCTGATCCTCGCGCTGCTGGGCGTGACGGTCTACCTGGTGCCCACCTGGCAGCTGGGCGACCTCGCCGCGGTGCCGTCCGCCGACGAGCTCGCGCTCTCGGTGTGGCTGATCATTCCGGTGATGGTGTTCGCGTTCAACCACTCCCCGGCCATCTCCCAGTTCTCCCTCGCGATGCAGCGCGAGCACGGGGCGCACGCGCCGGAGGCCGCGTCCCGGGTGCTGCGCCGCACCACGGTGCTGCTGGTGGTCTTCACCATGGCGTTCGTCTGGTCCTGCGTCCTGTCCCTCGGCACCACCGGACTCGAGGAGGCCCGGGAGGCCAATCTCCCGGTGCTCTCGCACCTCGCCAACGTGCAGGGCAACCCCTGGATCGGCTACCTCGGGCCGGCCGTGGCGATCGTGGCGATCGTCTCCTCGTTCTTCGGCCACTACCTGGGCGCGAGCGAGGGCGCGGCGGGCATCGTGCGCAGCCTCCTGCCCGCCCGGGTCCCGCAGCCGCGGGATCGGACGCTCCGCCGTGCCATCGCGGTGTTCGTCTTCCTCACCACGTGGGCGGCCGCGGTCCTCAATCCGAGCATCCTGGGACTGATCGAGTCCCTGGCCGGTCCGGTCATCGCCGTGATTCTGTATCTCATGCCGATGTATGCCGTGCGCCGCATCCCGGCCCTGGCGCCCTACCGGGGGCAGCTCTCGAACGTGTTCGTGACCGTGGCCGGGATCGTGGCCATCAGCGGCATCCTCTTCACGCTCGTCCGCTGAGTCCGGGCGGCAGGCCTCGTGCGCTGAGTCCGGGCACTGAGCGCCCGTGCCGCCGTCGCTCAGCGCACGGAGTCAGCGGGCGAGGGCGGCGGCGCCGGGGCCCGCGAGCTCCCCGGGGCGGACCGGGCGCCCGGACACCGCGAGCAGCAGCGCGAGAACGCTCCCGCGGACCTCCGGTCCGGTCCCGATGGCGAGGTCGGCGTCGGTGGCCACGAGCCGCAGTCCGGCCGCCCGCTCCTTCCCGCCGCCGAACGCGCCGCGGGTCCGCACCTGGTACCGGAGGGCCTCCGCGACCGGCCCCGCCGGATAGGCGCGTCCCAGCCCGAGCGGGCGCCGGATGTCCTCACCGTGCACGAACGCCTCCACGAGCCGGGTGACCGGCGCCGCGGGGGCGCTCGTGGTGCGGTCCCCGACCGCGCGGAACGCGGCGAGGGTGTCCTGGGGGTCCGCCCGGCGCTCCCGGGCGACCCCGCCGGCGTTGCAGCGGTCGAAGTCGAACCGGGCGGCCGCGAGCCGGCGCAGGAAGCCCAGGCGCGTGGTCCGCGCGTCGTCGACCAGGTGGGCCAGGACGTCGTGCACGTCCCAGCCGGGGCACAGCGAGGGCGTGGACCAGTGCTCGGCCGGCAGGTCCGCCAGGTCGCGGGCCAGCGCCCGGCGCTCGGCGTGGACCACGGGCCAGATCCCGGTCATCCCGCCCCCGCTCCACCGCGCCGGGCCCGCGGGCCCTCGAGGTCCGGGCACGGCGGCTCCCGCCCGGGAACGGGATCGTGGTCGTCGGCGGGACGGTCCGCGCAGAGATCCGGGGTCATGCCTGAACGCTACCGGGGCGGGCACGTCCGGGGAACGCGCGTGCTCGTCGGCCCGGGTCCCGGAGGCCTCAGGGGCGCACCCGCACCCGCGCCGGCTCCCGGGTCCGGCGCAGGTCCCAGCCGGCGGCGTCGTCGTCGTCGGACGAGCGGACGGCCGCTCACCGGACTAGCGGACGTGCTCCCGCAGGAAGGCGACCGCGCGCTCCCAGGCCGCGGCCGCGGCCTCGGGACGGTGGTTCGGCCGGTTGCGGTCGTTGTGGAAGGCGTGCGGGGCGTCGTAGTAGTGGAACTCCACCACCGGGGCCGAGCACTCCCGGCGCAGCTGCTGCTCGAGCGCCTCGGCCGTCTCCACGGGATAGGAGGAGTCCTGCCGGCCGTAGTGGCCCTGCACCGCGGCGCGCACCCCGTGGAAGGCGTCCGGCACGCCCTGGCCCACCCCGTAGAACGGGACCGCGGCACCGATCCGCTCGCCCTGGTCGGCGGCCAGGGCGAGCACGAAGCCGCCGCCCATGCAGAAGCCGATCGCCCCGGCTGTGGAGCTGGTGACCGCCTCGTGGCCGAGCAGGAAGTCGACGGAGCCGGCGAGCAGCCGCACGCCCTCCTCCTCCGGCAGCCGGGACATCATCTCCGCGGCCTCCTCGCCGTCGTGGGTGATGGACCCGCCGTAGAGGTCCGGGGCCAGGGCCACGAAGCCCTCGGCGGCGAGCCGGTCGGCCACGTCCCGGATGTGGTCGGTGAGCCCCCACCACTCCTGGATGACGATCACGCCCGGGCCCCGGCCGGACTCCGGCAGCGCCAGGTAGCCGTGGGCCTCGCTGCCGGCGGAGGGGAAGGTGACGTTCTGGTGCGGGGTGGTCTCCACTGCGGTGCTCCTTCGTGATCGGGGCTGCGTCGGGACAGTGTAGGCAGGAGTGTGGACAGGCGGATCCTCGTCACAGTGCGCGGAACGGATGACGTCCTCTGTTTGCTTTCGTACACTTCACCACGGCGGCACGACCGCCCGCCCGAGCACAGAAGCCAGGAAGCATGCACCAGTCCGGTGGTACCACGCCGCATCGGGGAGCGTCGCCCCGGAACCGCGACCAGCACACCGCCGTGGCGCGCCCCCGGACCGCACCGAGCGGACGCACCCCGCAGTGGGTCCTGGACGACGCACTGGGGCAGCATCGGCAGGCCCTGATGGGCCCGGGCGCACGGCGGCGCCGGGACCGGCGGTCCGCCCGGCGCTGGGCGAAGGTGCCCCGCAGCCGCGGCAGGGCGTGGCGCGCGACGCCGGCCGTGGGCGTGGTGCTGGTGCTGATGCTCTGGTTCACCCCCGGGCTCGTTCAGGACTACGCGATGCCGGCCCTCCGCCCCTACCTCCCCAACGCGTCGGCGCCTCCGCGCGATCTCCAGGCCGCCCGGGAACCGCTCGGCACGCCGCCGGCGGTCGAGGACGCCGGCGGCTACCGCTTCATGGGCTCCCCGGATCCCGGTCAGCCGGTGGTCGCCTACGACCCGTGCCGCCCCGTGCGCTGGGTCGTGCGCCCGGACGGCGCCCCGCCGGGCGGGCAGCAGCTCGTCGAGGAGGCCGTCGCCGAGATCGCCGCGGCCACCGGCCTGCGGTTCGTCGCCGAGGGGACGACGACGGAGGCCCCGTCCGCGCAGCGCGCGCCCTATCAGCCGGAGCGCTACGGCCGGCAGTGGGCGCCCGTGCTCATCACGTGGTCCGACGCCACCGAGGTCCCGGACCTGGCCGGGAACGTGGTGGGGCTCGGCGGCAGCACGCCCCGGCGCGGGCCCGGGACGCCGTTCATCTACGTCACCGGCCAGGTCACCCTCGACGCCCCCGGGCTGACGGAGGTGCTGGACGGGCCGGGCGGGGCGGACCAGGTCCGCGCCACGATCGTGCACGAGCTGGCGCACGTGGTGGGGCTCGCCCATGTCGACGACCCCGCGCACCTCATGCACCCCGGCGGCGGGGCCACCGTGCTCTCCGCCGGGGACCGGGCCGGACTCGCGCGGCTGGGCTCCGGGGAGTGCGTGCCGCGGCTGTGACCCGGAGCGGCCGGCCGCCCCGCGGCGCGGGCCGTCAGCCGCTGCGCGCCCGGTCGCCCTCGTCCTCGCGGACGCGGTCGTGGCCGCGCCCGGCCCCCGGTGCCCACCGGGAGATCCCGACGAGGACCGAGGCCGTCGCCGTGATCGCCGCCGCGAGCACCGCGATCCACACCGCCACGGACCCGTAGCCACCGGCCGATTCGTGGGGGTCCAGGAACGGGTACGGGTACCACCACGGGTTGCCGGTGCCCTCGTCCAGCACGAAGGGCGCCCGCACCAGGGTGTAGACGGCCCACAGCACCGGATAGGCCACGACGGCCCCGACCGTCCACCACCGCACCGGGCGCCGCCCGGGGGCGAGCAGCCAGTCCAGGAGCGCGTACACCGGGACCACGGCGTGCAGGATCTCGTTGGACCACGGCTGCTCCAGGCCCGGGTCCAGGGGCAGCCCGCGCAGCAGCGCGTTGTAGACCACGCCCGTGGTGACCGTGTACGTCGCGGCCGCGGCGCGCAGGGCGGCGAGCCAGCCGGGGTCCGCGCCCCGCCGGGCGAGCAGGAACCACGCCCCGAGCGCGAACACCACGGCGTGGAACAGCGAGGACTGGATGGTGAAGTAGCTGAAGAAGTTGGCGACGTCCACCGCGACGGCCCGGTCCCCGCGGGCGGTCCAGAAGCGCAGGGAGACCTGCAGCTGACCGGTCACGGCCGCGACCAGGGCCAGGGCCGCCAGCACGCGGGCCACCGCGAAGAACCGTCTCATCCGTGCCTCCTCCGGTGCCGCAATCTACCCTGCGCGCCGACCTGCGAGAATAGGACCCCCGAGACCACCGGCCGGAGCGGAGGGCACACCGTGCGCAGCACCGCAGCACCGCGCGCCCGGGCCCTGGGGGCGGCGTCCGTGCCGCTCCTGCTCGCCCTGGGCCTGCTGGCCGGGTGCACCCCGCCGGCCCCGGAGGCCGCCTCCCCCGCCGAGCGGACCCTCGCCGCGCTGCCCGTCGAGGACGCCGGCGCCGGCGACGACTACGACCGGCTCGCGCAGTTCGGGGACTGGGCCGACCCGGACGGCAACGGCTGCGACGCCCGCAACGACGTCCTGGCCCGGGACCTGACCGGGGTGGTCGTCGGCGACGACGGGTGCACGGTGCTCTCCGGGACCCTCGAGGACCCCTACACGGGGCGGACGATCGCGTTCCGGCGCGGCCCCCTGACCTCCGCCGACGTGCAGATCGACCACGTGGTGGCGCTGAAGAACGCGTGGGTCTCCGGGGCCGACCGGCTCGCCCCGGAGACCCGGACGGCCCTGGCCAACGACCCCCTGAACCTGCTGGCCGTGGACGGGCCCACCAACGGCGAGAAGTCCGCGGCCGACGCCGCCGCGTGGCTGCCGCCGGAGGAGTCCTTCCGGTGCGAGTACGTGGCCCTCCAGATCGCGATCAAGACCCGCTACGAGCTGGCCGTGACGGCACCCGAGCGGGACGCCATGGCGGACGTGCTGGCCGGCTGCCCGGACCAGGAGCTGCCCGGCGGCACGGCTCCCACCGGGAACGCCGACCCCACGGGGCGGTCCGCTGCGGGCTCCCCCGCCACGGAGCCCTCCGCGCCGAGGTCCGCGGCCAGCGGGTCCGCGGCCGACGGGTCCGCGGCCACGGACGAGGTCCACTACGCGGACTGCGCCGCCGTGCGCGCGGCGGGCGCGGCTCCGCTGCGCTCGGACCAGCCCGGCTACCGCCCGGCACTGGACCGGGGAGGGGCCGAGGGCCTGGCCTGCGAGTGACCCCTCTCGCCGCTGGTGCCTGGGAACGCCGGCGGAACTCCTGCAGGCGCCCGCAGCGGATCGCTCAGGGAGCGGACAGCGCTTCGCCGACCCGGGGGGCGGCTCCGCGCCCGAGCCATCGGGCCACCGGCACGAGCACGATCAGGGCGAGGAAGCCGGCCAGCACCACTGTCGGCACAGCCAGGGAGTCCTCGAAATTGGCGATCACCACCACGGTGGCGGCGCCCATGTTCCGCTGGGACGCCGAGATCCCCAGCACAGCCCCACCGCCCGGCCTCCAGAAACCCAGGACCCATCCGAGGCCGAAGTTCAGGGCGATGAAGGCCAGGATCGCCATGATGGTCCCGGTGCCGACCAGCCCGGCCAGCTCCCGGTGATCGGCGACGAACTGGTTGGCCAGCATCACGACCATGGCCACGAGGCTCAGCCGACCGACGTGCCCCTGTGCCAGGCGCGCGGCCGTCGGGGTGAACTGGCGCAGCAGCACCGCTCCGACCAGGGGCAGGAACATGGTGAGCAGCAGCACGGAAGCGATGGCGCCGGGGGCGACCTCGACACCGGGCAGGAGGACGGGCAGCGCCACGGGCATGTACCCGATGGTGGCGAGCAGCATGACCGCCAGCAACGACGAGGACACCGCCATGTCCGCGCGCGCGAGCTTCGACAGTTTGAGCACGAACGGCGCCCCCGCGGCGCAGGCCAGCACCATGAGCCCAGTCCGGGCTTCGCCCGGGATGCCGAGTGCGGCGACGACGCAGAAGGCCACCGCCGGGGCGACGACGAAGTTGGCCGCCATTCCCGCCAGCACGAGCCGCACGTCCCGGAGCGGTGCGAGGAACTGCTGGACCGTGTGCCCCAGACCGACGGCCACCATGCTGGTGACCGCGAAGAGAGGCACCGCGACGGCGGCCACGGCGTCGGTGGCGGTCTGCAGGTCCATACAGCTCATTGTGGGCAGGCGCCCCGCTAGACTGGCCCCAGATTTCCATCCAGTGGAAGAGGAAAGCATGGCTGGGAACTCGGACGTCCCCGGACGCTCCGTCACCTCCCGGGTCCTGGAGGTGCTCGGGTCCTTCGATCCCACGCACACGAGGCAGACCCTGTCCCAGATCTCCCGGCGCAGCGGGATTCCGGTGGCCACCTGCCACCGGCTCCTGAAAGAGCTCTCCGGGTGGGGGGCGGTGAGCCGCCAGCCGGACGGCACGTACACGGTGGGGCCTCGGCTGGCCAAGCTGGGGATGCTCGCCCCCATCCAACGAGGGCTCCGTCAGGTGGCCGCTCCCTACATGCAGGACGTCCTCTTCGCCACGCGCCAGGTCGTCAACCTGTTCGTGCTGGACGGCACGGAGGCGCTGCTCCTGGACCGGATCGCAGGCACTCACGTCGGCGCTCCGATCGCCCGCCCCGGTGACAAGCTGCCGCTGCACACCAGCGCCGGGGGAAAGGTGCTGTTGGCCTACGGGCCCGCCGAGCTGTGGGAGGCCTGCACCCGGGCGCTCGTGCGGGAGACCTCGCACAGCATCGTGGACGTCCCCCGACTGGAGCAGGAGATGGCCTCGGTGCGCGAGCGCGGGTACGCGACGACCGACGGGGAGCACTCCCCCGGTGCGCACGGCCTCGCGGTGCCGATCCGGGACGCCGGCGGCAGCGTGATTGCCGCCCTGGGCATCGTCACCCTGGCGAGGATCAAGGACTCCCAGCGCATCGTTCCTGCGCTGCAGGTGGCCTCCGCGGCGATCACCCGTTCGCTGGGGATACCCGCCTGACACCCGCCCGGTGGGTCAGGCGGAACTGGTCGCGCGGGTGCCGGCGGGCACGACGGTGTAGACCTCGCCCGGACGTGCCACGCTGACGGGTCCGGCGTACTCCGCCGCGACCCCGGCGGTCCACTCCGCGTCGGTGGCGACGCCGGCCAGGTGGGACAGGACCACCCGGGCAGCCCCGGCGCGGGCGGCGACCCGGCCCACCCCGGCCGGGGTGGTGTGCGAGATCTCCTGGTGGTTGAGGAACTCCGGTCCGAAGTCCCGGGCCCGGTAGAAGTCGAGGTTCACGGCCTCGTGCACGAGCAGGTCCACACCGCCCGCCAGCGTCGCCGTGTTCAGGCTCTCCGTCGTGTCCCCTGAGACCACGACCGATCCGTAGGCGGTGTCGAAACGGAAGGCGAAGGCCGGGAAGATCGGCGGGTGCTCCACGAGGATGGCGCTCACCCGCACGAACTCGTCCTGGTAGACCACGAACGGGTCCATCTCGGGGGTGTGCTCGCCGTCGGCCCCGGCCGCGGAGTCCGGCAGCTCGATCTCGCCGACCTGCACGAGGTCGTACAGCGGCGGACGGCCCTCGTCGACGATGCGGACGTCGATGTCGTAGGAGTAGGCCTGCAGCACGTGCTGCACGAGACCTGCGATCCCGACCGCCCCGGCCCGGGGGTCGGCCGGGCCGGGGCCCAGGATCGGCACCGGCGCGGTGAAGCCCTGCACGGGCCGGCCCCAGTTCCACAGCAGGTAGGCGGGGATCTCGGCCACGTGGTCCGAGTGCAGGTGGGTCACGAAGCAGGCCTTCAGGTTCTCGCCGCGCAGGCCCGCCGCATGGGCGGCCCGGGTGACTCCGAGACCGAAGTCCACGAGGTAGAACCGGCCGTCCACCACGATGGCGGTCGCGATGCCGGGGCACTCGGACCGGATCGCGGGCCCGGCGGCCGTTCCCAGCGTGACCACGCGCAGACCGCCGGCCTTGTCGAGGGGGGCGTCGAGGGCAACGCGGTCAGTCATGGGGAGGCCTTCCGTTCGGGACGCATCCTGCACAGACGGGCAGGCGAAGTGGTCCCACTCTGCCCGAGCTCCCCGAGCGGGAGAACGTGTGCTTTTCACTGACCGGAAAACGTCCTATGTGCTCCAGTTCACAGACTCCTAGATTCGCAGGGACACTTCACCACGGTCCGCACTCTCTGTGGGTGCATGACGGGAGATCACCACCATGACCACCACTGCCGCACCCCGATCCGCCCAGCCGGTCCCGCCCGGACCGGGCATCGACCCCAAGGACCCGCGCCACTGGAGCGGCAGGAAGCGTTCCCGCTACGCCTGGATGCTGACCTTCCTCCTGCTGTTCCTCATGATGCTCAGCTGGGCGGACAAGGCCGTCCTGGGTCTGGCCGCGGTGCCGCTGATGCAGGAGCTGAACATCACTCCGGAGCAGTTCGGCCTGGTCGCCAGCGCCATGTTCCTCACGTTCGGGCTGGCCCAGCTCGTGGCCGCCCCGCTCGCGAACAAGTTCAGGGCCAAGTCCATCCTGCTGGTCCTGTGCCTGGTCTGGTCGCTGTCCGTGATGCCGGTCGTGGTCTTCGCCACCCTGCCGGCGCTGTGGGTCTCCCGGCTGGCGCTGGGCGCCGGAGAGGGTCCGCTCGCCCCGGTGCTCATGCACGCGGTCTACAAGTGGTTCCCCTCGAAGAAGGGGGCGACCCCGGCCGCGGTGGCCTCCTCCGGAGTGACCCTGGGGATCGTGGCGTTCGCGCCGGTGCTCGCCTGGGTCATCGCCCAGCACGGGTGGCGCGCGGCGTTCGTCGCCCTGGCCGTGGTGGGTGTGGTGTGGTGCACGGCGTGGATGATCCTCGGCAAGGAAGGCCCGTACACTTCCCTGGCGGCCGAGCGCGAGATCGAGGGCACCGAGATCGCGGTCTCCGCCCCCGGGGCCTCCCGAGTCAACGAGGAGAAGGTTCCCTTCTTCCGCAGCATCATGAACCCGACGTGGATCTTCGCCGTCATGGCCTCGTTCTTCGCCTACTGGACGTTCACCCTGGCCATGTCCTGGGGCCCGGCGTACTTCCAGAACGTCATGGGTTTCAGCGGCCAGCAGGCCGGCTCGCTCATCGCCCTGCCGGCCGCCTGGGGCGTCGTCGCCACCATCGGCCTGAGCGTCCTGATCCAGCGGATGGACCAGCGGGGCGTGCCCAGCCGCCGTTCGCGCGGTTGGACCCTGGGCCTGGCCGGGGCCGGTGCAGGCACCGCCCTGCTGGCCTCCACGTTCGTCTCCTCCCCGGTGCTCGGCGTGGCGCTCATGAGCATCGGATTCGGGACGGCACCGGCCATGTTCGCCATCACCTACCTGGTCGTGGGCGAGCTCACCACGATCTGCCAGCGCGGCGGGCACCTCAACGTGGCCAACGCCGTGCTGACCACCGGGGGTGTGTTCGCCCCGGCCGTCGGTGGTTTCCTGATCGGCGGGGCCGCCACCCCGGCCGACGGCTACCGGCTGGCCTTCCAGGTCACCGCCGTCCTGCTGACGGTCTTCGGCGTCCTCGCCCTGGCGTTCGTCAACCAGCAGAAGCAGCGTCTCCGGCTGGGCATCGAGGCCTGAGCAACCCTGCCCGGCAACGAGGGGCCCCGCACCGTTTTCCGGTGCGGGGCCCCTCGTTGTCCGTGCCGCGGGCGTCAGCCGGCGTGCGGGCGGGCGTTGACGGTGCGGGGCTCCAGGTACTCCTCCAGCCCCCAGCGGCCGCGCTCACGCCCCAGGCCGGAGCCCTTCCACCCACCGAAGGGCGCGTCCAGCTCCACGACGGTGTGCTGGTTGATCCACGCCGTGCCGACCTCGAGCCGGGAGGCCACCTCGTGGGCGCGCTCCAGGTCCGGGGACCACACCGAGGCCCCCAGGCCGAACTCCTGGGCGTTGAGCTCGTCCACGGTGGCGTCCAGGTCGTCGTAGGCCACCACCGGCAGCGCCGCGCCGAACTGCTCGCACGCCACCAGATCCGTGTGCTGCGGGGCGTCGGCCACGACGGTCGGCTCGAGGAAGTACCCCGGCAGATCGGTGCCCTGGTCGCCGCCGTGGGCGATGCGCCCGCCCTCGGCCACGGCCCTCGCCACGTAGTCCTTCACCAGCTGCTGCTGTCCGCTCGTGTGCATCGGCCCCATGGTGGTCCCTTCGGCCACACCGTGGCCGACCCGCAGAACGGAGACCGCCTGCACGAGGGCCTCGGTCAGGGCCGCCGCCTGCGCACGCGGGACGTAGACCCGCTTGACCGCCATGCACACCTGGCCGGCGTTGCGGAAGGCCGAGCCGGCGATCCGAGCGGCCGTGAGCTCGAGGTCCGCGTCCGGGAGCACGATCGCCGGATCGTTGCCGCCCAGCTCCAGCGTCACCTTCTTCACGGTCGGCGCGGCCTGGGCCATGATGGCGGCGCCGATCTCGGTGGACCCGGTGAAGGAGATCTTCCGCACCCCCGGCAGCTCCGACAGCGCCCGGGAGAGGACACCGCGGCCGGTGACGACCTGCAGCACGTTCTCGGGCAGGAACCGGTTGAGCACCTCGGCGAGCGCGCGGGTGGACATCGGGGTGGACGGGGACGGCTTGGCGATCACGGTGCATCCTGCCACCAGCGCCGGAGCCAGCTTCACCGCCAGCAGGGAGATCGGGAAGTTCCAGGGCGTGATGGCGCCCACCAGACCCACGGGGGCGTACTGGACCTGGACGGAGCGGCCGTCGCGCTGGGGCAGCACCTCGACCAGGTCCCAGTCGAGGTCGGCGTAGTGGCGCAGCAGCCCCGCCGCGACCTTGAACTCCTGGGTGGCCTCGGCCCAGACTTTGCCCTGCTCCAGCGACAGGATCCGGCCGAGGTCGTCCGCCTCGGCCAGCACCGCCTCGGAGGCCCGGCGCAGTGCGGCACGGCGGGCCTCACGGTCCGCGGCCCAGGGACGGGAGACCGTGGCCGCGGCGGCAATGGCTCGCTCGACGTCCTCGGGCCGGTGCAGAGGCACCTCTCCGACAGGGTCCAGCGTGGCCGGGTCGATGACTTCGTAGGTGGCAGGCACCGGATCTCCTTCTCGATCGTATTCCGGAAGTGCCCACCGGCCGGCAGACGGACTTCCCTGCCTCCAGCATCGAGCTCCCCTGTGACCGGACACACGCCATCTTCCACCCAGTGAAAAGCAGAGATGATCCGGCGTGCGCCGCGCCACATAGTGGAGGAGAACAGCCGAACCGCACGCGAAGGACCTCTCCAGCGTGCGGGGCCACCCTCCTGGAAGGACCACGTCCATGACCCTCGACGGACAGACTTTCGTCGTCACCGGCGCCGCCTCCGGCATCGGTGCTGCCACCGCTGCCCTGCTGTGCGATGCCGGTGCGGAGGTGATCGGCGTGGACCGCAACACGGCCGCCGACTTCCCGGGGACCTTCGTCCAGGCGGACCTCTCCACGGCCGCGGGCGTCGCCGCGGCCGCCGGGCAGATCCCGGAGGGCATCACGGGCCTGCTCAACATTGCTGGCGTCCCCGGCACCGCCCCGTGGCGCCTCGTGCTCTCCGTCAACGTCTTCGGCGTCCGCGACCTGACCCGGGCCCTGCTGCCCAAGCTCGTCCCGGGCGGTGTGGTCGTCAACCTGGCCTCCAACGTGGCCAGCGGCTGGGCGGAGCGCCGCGAGCAGATCATGGCGTTCACGGCCGCCGAGAACCGGGAGGCGGCCCTCGACCTGGTCGGCGCGGATCCCGAGGTCACCGGCAACTCCTACCGGTTCTCCAAGGAGTGCGTCCGCTGGCTGACCCTGGAGGCCGCCGCCACCGCACTGGGGACGGTGCGTGTCGTCTCGGTCAGCCCTGGTCCCGTCCAGACCCCCATCCTGGAGGACTTCAAGACGGACCACGGCCGGGACAAGGTCGAGGGCGCCGTCGCCCTGCTGGGCCGCGCCGGTCAGCCGACCGACATCGCCCGCGCCATTGGTTTCCTCGTCGGCCCGGAGGCCGCCTGGATCAACGGCACCGACGTCTGCGTGGACGGCGGCCTGAGCGCGCACCGCGCTGTGGCCGCGTCCTTGTCCGTGACCGCCTGACTGGAGGAATCATGACCACCGTGAACACCGTTCCCAGCCCCGTCACCGGGGGTCAGCCCGCGAACGGCTACCGGCACGAGGTCGAGGAGGTCCTTGTCGACCGGCTCGAGACCGTGGCGGAGGGCGTCCGCCGCGTGACGCTGCGCCTGCCCGACGGTTCCGACTTCCCGCAGTGGGAACCCGGCTCGCACATCGATCTGATCCTGCCCCACCACATGCGCCAGTACTCCCTGTGCTCGCCGCTGGCCGACCGCAGCCGGATCCAGGTGTCGGTGCTGCGCACCCGGGACTCCCGTGGTGGTTCCGCCTACGTGCACGAGGATCTGGCCGAGGGCGACACCGTCCACATCAACGGCCCCCGCAACAACTTCCCCTTCCTCGAATCCCGCAAGTACCTGTTCGTGGCCGGGGGCATCGGCATCACGCCGATCCTGCCGATGATCGAGGCCGCAGAGGCCGCCGGCCGCGAGTGGCGCCTGGCCTACGGCGGACGCAGCCGGGCGTCGATGGCCTTCGCCGACGAGCTGGTGGCCAGGTACGGGGACCGCGTCCTGCTCTACCCGGAGGACGAGGTCGGCCGCCTCGACCTGGAGGGCCTGCTGGCACTGCCCCGGGCGAAGATGCTGGTCTACGCGTGCGGGCCCGAGCCGTTGCTCCGTGTGATCGAGGACTACTGCACGGGCTGGCCCCCCGGCGCTCTGCACCTGGAGCGCTTCGTCGCGGCCAATCTCGATGCAGGGGCCAGCGCCGAGCCCTTCGAGGTGGAACTGACCGATACGGGCAGGACCGTCACCGTGCCCCCGGATCGCACCGTCCTGGAGGTGGTGGAGGAGCACGGGGTCCGGGTGCTGTCCTCCTGCCGCGCCGGGGTGTGCGGCACCTGCGAGACCCGTGTGGTGGACGGGGAGGTGGAGCACCGGGACGCCATCCTCAACGAGGAGGAGAAGCACTCGGGCGACGCCATGATGATCTGCGTCTCCCGCGCCGCGGCCGGGTGCCGCAAGCTCACCCTGGAACTCTGAACCGCCGACCCGCCACAGGAGCCACCATGACTGTCACCGCCACGAGGCACGAGGCCGTGTCCCTGCCCGACGATCCCTTCTCCGTGGAGAACATCTCCGATCCCTACCCGCTGCACGAGAAACTCCGGGACGCCGGTCCCGTGGTCTGGCTGGAGAAGTACGGCTGCTACGCCGTGACCCGCTACGAGTGGGTCTACGAAATCCTCACCGACTTCGAGTCCTACTGCTCCAGTGGCGGGCTCGGCCCCAAGGACATCCGCAAGGAGGCCGAGTGGCGCCCGCCCTCGATCCTGGAGTCCGACCCGCCCACGCACACCGTGATGCGCCGAGGCCTGGCCGGAGTCATCTCCCCGTCCACCATGCGCCGGCTGCGGGAGCAGTTCAGCCCCTTCGCCGAGGAGCTCGCCGATCAGGTGGTGGCCCGGGGCGACGTCGACGGCATCAAGGACATCGCCGAGCCCTACCCCCTGAAGGTGTTCCCCGACGCGGTGGGCCTGCGCCCGGAGGGCCGGGAGAACCTGCTCCCCTACGGTGCGATGGTGTTCAACGCCTTCGGCGCGGACAACGAGATCCGGGCGGAGGCCTTCACCGAGGGCGAGAAGGTGGCCGCGTGGATCATGGACAGCTGCGCCCGCGAGAACCTGTCGATCACCGGTCTGGGCGCCGACATCTGGAAGGTCGCCGAGGAGGGGCGCATCGCCCCGGAGCAGGCCACCCTGCTGGTGCGCGCCTTGCTCTCGGCAGGAGTCGACACCACGGTGTTCGGCATCGGCAACACCCTCTACAGCCTCGCCCGGCATCCCGAGCAGTGGGAGAAGCTCAAGACCGACCCCAAGCTGGCCAAGTTCGCCGTCGACGAGGCCCTGCGCGTCGAGTCCCCGTTCCAGATGTTCCATCGCACGTCCACGGTCGACACCGAGATAGGAGGGGTCCGGATCCCCGCGGACGCGAAGATCCTGCTGTTCATGGGCGCGGCCAACCGGGATCCCCGCAAGTGGGGCGAGAACGCCGACGTCTTCGACCTCGACCGCAGCGCCTCCGGTCATGTGGCCTTCGGCATGGGCCTGCACCAGTGCGTGGGGCAGCCCATCGCCCGGATCGAGATCGAGCTCGTCCTGCAGGCGCTGGCCAAGCGGGTGGACCGGATCGAGCTCACCGGCGAGCCGTCCCCGTGGGTCCACAACGTGCTGCGCGGCTTCGCCCGCATGCCCCTGCGCCTGACGCCCCTGGTGCGGACGAGCTGATGCACGTCCTGCGCACCGCCCGGGAGCGGACATCGGCTGCGGCGCAGGACGCGAAGGCCTCCCATGGATGAGCCGGCGCCCGAGCCAGAGCGACACCGGCTCTCGGCCCGCGTGCTGGGCGGCGGGACGGAACCGGACCCCCGGTTCACCCTGGCCAACGAGCGCACCTTCCTGGCCTGGATCCGCACCTCCCTGGCGTTCCTGGCCGGTGGCATCGCGGTCGAGGCGTTCACGGAGGATCTCTTCCCTGACGCGATGCGCACCTCTCTGGCCGTGGTCCTGCTGCTCCTCGGTGTGCTCATCAGCGCGGGTGCCGCGTGGCGCTGGGTGGGGGTGGAACGCAGCCTGCGACGCAAGTCCCCCCTGCCGCTGCCGCTGATCGCCCCTCTGCTGGGCATCGGCGGGGCCATCGCTTCCGGGGCCCTGGTCGTGTTCGTCCTCCAGACCTGACCGCGTCCGATCGATGAACAGTTCTCCCCCACGGATTCCGCGCTCGCGGACGACGGGAACGTCGCACGACGACCCCGGCCTGCAACCCGAACGGACCAGCCTGGCCTGGGGACGCACCGTGCTGGCGCTGATCACCGCCGCCGCCGTCTGCCTGCGCTGGGTCTCCCACCACGGTTCCTTCGTCCTGGCGCTCTTTGCGGTCGCCGTCATCACCGGCACGGCGATCTACGCGACCCAGCGGAGCCGATACCGGCGCAGCGCCTCGGGGATCACCGCCGATCGTGTCGCCGCCGACGTCCGCGGGGTGCTGGGCCTCAGCGCGGCCACGGTCGTTCTCGGGTCCCTGGCCATCTACGTCGTGGTGGTCCTCGCCTGATCGAGCAGCTCGGTGCCGGAGAGGACGATGCTTCGCCGCAGGCCGAGATGCGCAGCTCCGCCTCCGAGGTGCGCCACCGGTTCACGACGGATGGGCGGTGCCGGGCCCGGCCCGCCCGTCGGGCCGACGTCGCCCGGACCTCGCCTGCGCGTCACCTCGTGTTGATCCTGCCGTCTCTTCGGTCCCGTTGGCTGGGCCGTGCCACCGAAGTCGACCGGAAAGACACCCCCCATGAGCCTCCCCCGCCCCGTGCTCCGTCCGCTCCACGCCGCTGCTGCCGGTGCCCTGACGGCCGCCAGCGTGATCGGGGTGTCGGCCCCTGCTGCGGCCGCCCCCACCGGGTCCGCCGACACCGCGCCCCCGGCCGCCTCCACCGCCGCGGTGGACCGGCCCCTGGTGATCGGCCACCGCGGTGCCGCCGGCATCGCGCCCGAGAACACCGTGTCCGCGTTCAAGGACGCCCGCGCCGCCGGGGTCGACTACCTCGAGATCGACGTCCAGCTCAGCGCCGACGGGGTGCCCTTCCTCTTCCACGACAACACCCCGGCACGCACCACGAACGTCGCCGAGGTCTTCCCCGGCCGTGAGGACGACCCGATCACGTCCTTCACCTGGGCCGAGCTCCAGCAGCTCGACGCCGGCGCCTACTTCGACCAGAAGTTCACCGGCGAGAGGATCCCGCACCTCGACGACGCCGCGAAGATCGCCACCGTCAACACCGGCGTCTACATCGAGATCAAGTCCCCCACCAACTCCCCGGGCATCGAGCAGGTCGTCGCCGACGCCCTGGAGCAGGACAAGGACTGGGCGAAGCTGCTCGAGGCCGGCAAGGTCACCGTCATCGGCTTCGACGAAACCTCCAACCGGACCTTCTCCGAACTCGCCCCCGATGTGCCCCTGCAGCAGCTCACCGGCACCGTCCCCGACACCGCGACGCTGGAGCGGTGGGCCGGGTTCGTGGACTCCGTGGGCACCAACTACCGGGCCCTGGACGCCGCGGGCGTCGCCCGTGTGGACGCCGCCGGCCTGGACCTGGGGGTCTACACCGTGAACTCCCCCGAGGCCGTCCAGCACGTCGTCGACCTCGGGGTGGACATGGTCACCGGGGACTTCCCCGTCCAGACCGACCGCTACCTCGACGGGCAGGACCCCTATCCCGCCGACCACGGCGTGGTGATCGCCGACTCCGTCAACAACGTCCCGGGCGACGACGTCCAGCCCGAGACCGGCGAGCACGTGGTGCTCACCAACACCGGCACCCGCACCGTGGACGTCAGCGGATGGCTCCTGCGCGACGCCGCCAACAACGTCCTGGCCGTGGGCGAGAACTACCAGCTGGCCCCGGGCGCGCAGCTGCGCGTCCACACCGGCCCCGGCACCGACACCGCGGACGCCTTCTACAACGGCGGCACGTCCTCCGTGCTCAACAACGGCGGCGACTCCGTCGCCCTGTGGACCGACGAGGACACGCTGCAGGACGTCTTCGCGAACTGAGCCCGGACCGCTCCACCCGCTGCCGGACACGCGCTGCCCGGAGGGCGACCCGCCCTCCGGGCAGCGCGGCCCGGACCGGATCGGCGGCACCTCCCGGAGCGGGTCCGGCCCCGGGCGGCGGGACCCGTCACCGGTCCGGGTGCCCGGTGACGGACGCCGCGGCCGGGGCAGGGCCCCGGACTACACTGGGTGGCGCCGGCACGGTCCGTCCCGGCAACCGCCACGGACCGTTGCCCAGGCGTCATCCGATCTCGAAGGGCGTGATCCGATTGACCGACCGTCGCCAGGACAGCGCGGGGCCCAGGCTGCTCTCGGGAGGCAACCCCCAGATCCCCAAGGGCGAGGGCAACGGCCCGGTGCAGGACTACATCGCGGCCATGCCGGGCTGGAAGCGCGACCTCGGCCGGCGCCTCGACGACCTGATCGAGCGCACGGTTCCCGGGGTGCACAAGGCCGTGAAGTGGAACCAGCCGTTCTACGGCGCGGGGGACGAGGGCTGGTTCCTCGCCTTCCGGTGCTACGCGCACTACGTGCAGGTGCAGTTCTTCAAGGGCGCCCTGCTGGACCCGCCGCCGCCCAAGGCGTCCAAGCACCCGGAGGTCCGCTACCTCGACATCCGGGAGACCGACGAGCTGGACGAGGCCCGGCTCCGGTCCTGGATCGAGCAGGCCGCCCGGCTGCCCGGGGAAAAGGTGTAGCCGGGCCGCCGGACCTCGCCCTGCCTCCGCGCACCACCGGTGACGGGCGACCCGGCGCGCGGCACGACGCACGGACTGCCCGCCCTGACCGCCGGCGGGCCGCGGCGCAACGGCGCAGGAGCGGCCCGGCCGCACCCGCGGGGCGCAGCCGTTCAGCCGTCCTGCTCCGTGCCGCGCAGCCGGTCCCGGCCCACCCGGTGGACGCACTCGGTGATGCGGTGCAGCCGGGGCGAGTCCAGCGCCCAGCTCTGCCAGTAGAGCGCCACGTCGTGGTGCGCGTGGTCCTCCAGCAGGTCCAGGGACCCGTCCGCGAGGTCCGAGCCCAGCTGCAGCTCCGGGAGCATGCCCCAGCCCAGGCCCGCCCGGACGGCGGCGAGGAAACCCTCGGCGGACGGCACCGTGTGGGTGGGCGGGGGCCGGTCGACGCCGCGGGCGCGCAGGGCGCGCAGCTGCAGGTCGTCCTTGGCGTTGAACCGGAGCACGGGCATGGCCGCCCAGTCGATGCCGGTCGCGGTGCCGAAGCGCCGGCGCAGGGCGGGGGCGGCCACGGGGACGTAGCGCATGAAGCCCAGCCGCTCGAGCCGGCACCCGTTCACGGGCGAGGGGTCGGAGGTGACGGCGCCGATGACGTCCCCCTGGCGCAGGAGCCGGCTGCTGTGGTCCTGGTCCTCCACGTGCAGGTCCAGCGTGGTGTCGGACCACCCGGCGGCCTCGTGCAGCACGGGCACGAACCACGTGGCCAGGGAGTCGGCGTTGACGGCCACCGGGGTCACCGTCCGGGCGGTGGCGCCGTGGCCCAGGGAGTGCAGGGCCTCCGCCTCGAGGACCTGCATCTGGCGGGCGGTGCGCAGCAGCACGGCCCCGGCCTCGGTGGGGACGCAGGGGACGCCGCGGCGCACCACCACCTGCCCCACGGAGGTCTCCAGCGCCTTGATCCGCTGGCTGACGGCCGAGGGACTGATCCGCAGGGCGTCGGCCGCGGCCTCGAACGTCCCCTCGTCGACGACGGCGGTCAGGGCTCGCAGGTGCTCCAGGTTCATGAAGCAAATCTAATGCAGGCGTCAAATCATTCGTTTGTCTGCATCGCGCTTCCTGACTAGCGTCGGGCCCATGGTGAGCATCTGGGGAGCCGGCGCGCTGAGCGGCCTGGCACTGATCGTCGCCATCGGTGCGCAGAACGCCTTCGTGCTGCGCCAGGGCATCCGCCGCGAGCACGTGGGCGTGGTGGTGGTGCTGTGCGCGGTCAGCGACGCGGTGCTGATCCTGGGCGGCACCGCCGGGATCGGGGCGCTGGTGTCCCGGTTCCCCGGGGTCCTCGACGTGCTCCGGTGGGGTGGCGCCGCCTACCTGGCCTGGTGGGCCGTCCGGTCCTTCGTCTCGGCCCTGCGGCCGGCCGCCCTGACGGCCGAGGCCCCGCGCTCCCGCGGCTCGGTGGTCGCCACCACCCTGGCCCTGACCTACCTGAATCCGCACGTCTACCTCGACACCGTGGTGCTGCTGGGCAGCCTCGCCAACCAGCACGGACCCGACACCCGGTGGGTCTTCGCGGGCGGGGCCGTGGTGGGCAGCGTCGTCTGGTTCTCCGCCCTGGGCTACGGCGCCCGGGCCCTGTCCGGGGTGCTCAGCAGCCCGCGGACCTGGCGGGTGGTGGACCTGGTGATCGGCGTGGTGATGCTCGCCCTGGCCGTCAACCTGGTGTTGGGCTGAGTCCACCGCCCGCCCCCTCCGGTGGACGCGCCCCGGACGGCCCGCGGCGGCCCGCCGGCCACGGGACCGGTGTAGGTTGTCGCTCATGCCCTTGGAAGAGGCCCTGTTCCGCGCCCGGGTGCGCCGGCTCACCCGACGCTACGGGGCCCGCTCCCCCCGGGGTCTCCCGCGGCGGTCGCGGCGGAGCAGCGATCCGCGGGAGGTCACGCCGGCCCGGACCGCGCAGCTGATCATCGGCGGGTTCGCACTCGCCCTGGTCACCGGCACCGGTCTGCTCATGCTCCCGGGCGCACGGGTGGGCCCCGGGGGCGCCTCCTTCATGGAGGCCTTCTTCACCGCCACCTCCGCGATCTGCGTGACCGGGCTGATCGTGGTGGACACCCCCACCTACTGGACGCCCTTCGGGCAGGGGGTGGTCCTGGCCCTGATCCAGATCGGCGGGTTCGGGGTGATGTCCTTCGCCACCGTGCTCGGGATCCTGCTGGCCCGGCGGCTGGGCCTCACCGCCCGGATCATGAGCTCGACCGAGACGAAGAACCCGGGCTACGGGGACATGCGCCGCGTCCTGCTCCGCATCCTCGCCACCACGCTGGTGATCGAGGCGGCGGTCGCGCTCGCCCTGTCCCTGCGCTTCGCCGGCCACTACGGCTACGGGCCGGCGCAGGCGGCGTGGCACGGGGTGTTCCACGCGGTCTCGGCGTTCAACAACGCCGGGTTCGCCCTGTACACCCTCTCGATCATGGACTTCGCCACCGACCCGTGGATCAACCTCTCGATCGTCGTGGCCGTGGTCTCCGGCGGGCTGGGGTTCCCGGTGCTCTACCAGCTGCGCCGGGAGTGGCGCCGGCCCCGGCGGTGGAGCATGAACACCCGGGTCGTCCTGTTCGGCACCGCGGTGCTGCTCCCGCTGGGCACCGTCTTCCTGTGCGCGGTGGAGTGGTCCAATCCCGCCACGCTCGGACCCATGCGGGCCGACGAGAAGGTGCTGGCCGGGTTCTTCCAGTCGGTCATCGCGCGCACCGCCGGCTTCAACAGCATCGACATCGCCGCCATGCACCCGGTGTCCTGGCTGGGCCTGGACCTCCTGATGCTCATCGGCGGGGGACCGGCCGGCACCGCGGGCGGGCTGAAGATCACCACCTTCGTGGTCCTCGGCTTCATCGCCTACACCGAGATCACCGGCGGCGCGGCGGTCAACGTCCTGGGCAGACGCCTGTCCCGCTCGGTGCAGCGCCAGGCCATCACGGTGGTCGTGCTGGCCCTGGGCGCGGTGACCACCGCCACGATGGTCCTGATGCTGATGCACGAGGACCTGGGCCTGGACCGGATCCTGTTCGAGGTGATCTCCGCCTTCGCCACCGTGGGCCTGTCCACCGGGATCACCGCCGCTCTCTCACCGGCGGGCCAGGGCGTACTCATCGTCCTCATGGTCCTGGGCCGGCTGGGACCCATCACGGTGGCCACCGCCATGGCGGCCCGCCCGCGCAGGGCCCTCTACGAACTGCCCAAGGAACGGCCGCTGATCGGCTGATCCCCGGTCCCGCGCCGCGCACGGCGCCGGCGACCCCACGACCCACCCCGATCCCTCACGGAGGTTCCCCGATGTTCCCCTCGCGCCCCGAGACCACCCCGCACCGCCGCTCCGGCCGGCGCCGGCCGCCCGGCACGGTGGCCGTGATCGGCCTGGGCCGCTTCGGCGCGGCCCTGGCCCTGGAGCTCGTGCGCAACGGCGCCGAGGTGCTCGGCATCGACATCGACGAGGGCGTCGTGCAGGAGCTCAACGGGCAGCTGACCACCGTGGTGCGGGCCGACGCCACCCAGGAACAGGTCCTGCGCCAGCTCGGGGTCGACGAGTTCGACAAGGTGGTCGTGGGCATCGGCTCCGACGTCCAGGCCAGCATCCTGGTCGCCTCCCGCCTGCTGAAGTTCGGCCACCCCGAGATCTGGGCGAAGGCCATCACCACCCCGCACGCCGAGATCCTCGAGCAGCTCGGCGTCCACCACGTCATCAGCCCCGAGCGGGACATGGGCGTGCGATCGGCCCACCTGATCCAGGGACGGGTCCTGGAGTTCGTGGCGATCGACGAGGGCTTCGCGCTCATCCGCTGCGCGGCCCCGGAGACGGTCCAGCAGCGCCCGCTGGACACCCTCGCCATCCGCCGCACCTACGGGGTGTCGATCGTCGCGGTGCGCCGCCCCGGCCAGGGCTGGGAGGCCACCGAGCCCGGCACGGTCCTCTACGACAACGACCAGATCCTCGTCACCGGCCCCACGGCCGAGGCCGAGGCGTTCAGCGACCTGATCTGACGTCCTCCGCGGCCGGATCGCCGTCCGCCGGCCCCGGCGCCCCGGGGACCGGCTCCTGACCGCCGGGCTGGCCGGCGCCGGGCTGCTGGGTGCTGGGCTGCTGGGTGCCGGGCTGCTGGGTGCCGGGGTCCTCGGCGCTGGGGTCCTCGGCGCTGGGGCCCTCCGTGCCCGGCTCCTCGGCGCTGGGGCCCTCCGTACCCGGCTCCTCGGCGCTGGGGCCCTCCGTACCCGGCTCCTCGGCGCTGGGGCCCTCCGTACCCGGCTCCTCGGCGCTGGGGCCCTCCGTACCCGGCTCCTCGGCGCTGGGGCCCTCCGTACCCGGCTCCTCGGCGCTGGGGCCCTCCGTACCCGGCTCCTCGGTGCCCGGCTCCTCGGTGCCCGGCTCCTCGGTGCCCGGCTCCTCGGTGCCCGGTTCCTCGGTGCCGGGTTCCGGTGCGGCGGGTTCGGGCCAGGAGGGGCCCGGCTCGCGGGGCACCCCGGCGAGGAAGGCCTGCCGGACGGCCTCGGCCTGCTCCTCGGGCCCGGCGTGCTCGGCCGCGGCGATCACCGTGACGAACGCCTTCGTGTCCTGGACGAGCTCGGTGATCGTCTCGGGCGAGTCGACGCACCAGGCGTAGGCCGTCGCGTAGTCCACGGGGCGCCCGTTGGCGAGCACGGTCCCGTGCTCGTCGATCTCCACGCTCATCGGTCCTCCTCGGTCGGTGCTCCGGCGCCGGGGCGGGCCGGGCGTACGGCGAGAGTACCGCCGGGCAGCACGACGGGCCCGGAGGCGGTGTCCCGCCGGCCGGATCCGGTGCCGCCCACCCCGCCCCGCCGCCACCGCGGTGACAACCTGTCGTCAGGGCGTGTCAGCACCCCTCCCTAGACTGGAGGGGTGCAGGCCTGGCTGGAGTCCCTCCCCCTCGGCGCCGCGATCCTGTTCTTCTGGGCCGGGGCCGTCGTGCGGACCTGCACCGTCTTCGCCCTCGGCCGGGCCGCCACCACCGGGGGGAGCCGGCGCTCCGAGCGCGTCCGCGGGCTCATGGACACCGCCGTCTACCGGCGGGCCCAGCAGCTCGTGCACCGCTGGGGCGTCCTGGCCGTCCCGGCGTGCTTCCTGACCGTGGGCCTGCAGACCGCCGTCATCCTCACCACCGCCGTCACCGGCATGCCGCTGCGCCGCTGGATCCCCGCGATGCTCGTGGGCACCCTCATCTGGGGCGTCGTCTACGGCACGGTGGGCATGGCGGTCGTGTGGGCGTGGCTGGAGCAGCCGTGGGTGGTCGCGCCGGTCGTCGCCGTCGTGCTCCTGGCGGTCCTGGCCCGCGCCCTGCGCACCCGGTGCCGGAGCCGCGGCGAGCGCCGCGCGGAGGAGCTGCCGCTCCCCCGGTGACTCCCTCGGCTCCGGCGCGTCCCGGACCGTTGTGGTGTGCGGCGGGTCACAGTACGGTGGCCCCAGGATCCGGCGTTCCGCACCGCGGCCGCGCGCCGGGCGGCCCCCCGAGCGTGAGGATCTCCCGTGAGCCTGAGCTGGAGCATCGAAGAAGCCACCATCGACACCGTCCAGTCGGCCTACCGGGAGGGGAGGTCCACGGCCCGCGAGGTGGTGCAGGCCTACCTGGACCGGATCGCCGCCCTCGACGGCGCCGGGCCGGAGCTGAACTCCGTGATCACCGTCTCGGCGACGGCCCTGGACGAGGCCGACGCCCTGGACCGGCAGCACACGGCCACCGGCGAGCTGTCCGGGCCGCTGCACGGAGTGCCGGTCCTGGTGAAGGACCAGGTGGCGACCGGCGGGCTGAGGACCACCTACGGCAACCGGAACACGGCCGAGCACGTCCCCGAGCGGGGCGCCACGGCGATCGCCCGGCTGAGGGCGGCGGGAGCCATCATCCTGGGCAAGACCACGATGCCCGACTTCGCGACCTCCTGGTTCTCGACCTCGTCCGTGTCCGGGGTGACGAAGAACCCGTACGACCTCTCCCGGGACCCCGGGGGCTCCAGCAGCGGCACCGGCGCGGCGATCGCCGCGAACCTGGCGCTGGTCGGAATCGGCGAGGACACCGGCGGTTCCATCCGGCTCCCGGCGTCGTTCTGCAATCTCGTGGGGGTGCGCGTGACCCCGGGGCTGATCAGCCGGGACGGCATGTCCCCGCTGGTGGTGCCCCAGGACACGGCCGGACCGATGACCCGGACGGTGGAGGACGCCGCGAAGGTCCTCGACGTCCTGGTCGGCTTCGACCCGGCCGACGCCTACACGGTCGCGGTCCGGCAGCGCCGCCGGAGCCCGTCCTTCGCCGAGGCCGCCGCGGCCGGTTCGGTGCGGGGCCGGCGCCTCGGCGTGCTGCGCGGGGCCTTCGGCGACCGGGCGGCCCCCGAGACCGCGGCGGTCGTCCGCGTGGTCGAGGACGCGCTGACGCGGCTGGCCGAGGCCGGGGCGGAGCTGGTCGACGTGGAGATCCCCGGCCTGATGGACTACGTGGGCTTCACCTCGCTCTACTTCACCCGCTCCCGCCAGGACATGAACGACTTCTTCGCCGCCCACCCGGAGACGGGCATCCGCAGCGTGGACGAGGTCCGCGCGAGCGGCGGCTACGACCCGCACCTGGACCTCTTCGAGGGCATCACCGACGGCCCCGAGGACCCGCGCACGGACCCCGAATACCTGGACAGGGTGCTGACCCGCGAGGACTTCGTGCGTGCCGTGCAGGCGCAGTTCGTGGACCTGGACCTGGACGCCATGGTCTTCCCCGACGTCCAGCTGGCCGCCCCCACGCACGAGGACGTGCTGGGCGGCCGGTGGACGTGCCTCACCTATCCCACCAACACCGTGATCGCCTCGCAGCTGCACTTCCCGGCGGCCACCGTGCCGGCGGGCTTCACCGAGGACGGGCTGCCGGTCGGCCTCGAGATCATGACGTCCAGCTTCGAGGAGAACGACCTTTTCGCGGTGGCCCGCGGGGTGGAGGCGGCACTCGGCGCGCGCAGGGCACCCCGGCTGGAGCCCTGACCGGGTCACGGTCCTGTCGCACTCCGGGCGACCGGCGCCCGCGGGAGAACGGCCGTCCCCGCACTCCGTCTCAGGGTTCTCTTAAGAACGCAGGGTAGTGTTCCGGCAGTGATGTCAACGATGCACACCCCCGTCCCCCACATATTCGCCGCGCCCCTCTACGCCGCCGAGCGGCTGCTCGCCGAAGCCATCCACGACGAGCACGTCAGCGTCGACGCCGTGGTCGTCCTCGACGCCCTGGCCGAGCACGTCACCGAGGAGGAGCCCCCCGCCCTCGAGGCCGTCGCCGAGAACACCCAGCTGACCCGGGAGGAGCTCGCCGCCGCGCTGGGCGACCTGGACGACCTGGGCTACCTCGAGGAGCTGGCCGAGCACGCGCCGCCGCTGTCCCAGCTCCGCGCCTCGCTCTTCGGGACGGCCGCCTGACGGGACGGCCGCCCCGGGCCCGGGACGAGCTCAGTCCTGCTGGTCGGACTCCTCGTTCTCGGCGTCCCCGTGCTCGTGCGGGACCGGGGTCATCTCGGTGGTCATGTCGGCGTCGTCGTTGGAGGCCGCGTCCTCGATGGGGTCCGGGCCGGAGGTCGGCTGATCGCTCACAGGGTGCTCCTTCGTCGGGCGGGCTGGTGCCCTCAGACTACGGCCCCGGCCGGGGCCGCGGACAGCAGCCGCACCGCCTCCCGGGCGGCCGCCCGCCCCGCGCGGGTGGCCCCGAGGGTGGAGGCCGAGGCGCCGTAGCCGACCAGCAGCACGCGCGGCTCCCGGAGCACGCGCACCCCGTCCGTGCGGATGCCGCCGCCCGGTTCGCGCAGCCCCAGCGGCGCCAGGTGGTCCAGGGAGGCCCGGAAGCCGGTGGCCCACAGGATCACGTCCGCCCGGACCGCGCGGCCGTCGGCGAGCACGACGCCCTCCGGCGCCACCGCCCGCAGCGGCCCGGCCGAGACGAGGGTCCCCGCGTCGATCCCCGCCCGGTACTGCTCGGTCAGCGGCAGCCCGGTGACCGAGACGACGCTGGCCGGCGGCAGCCCCGCCCGGGTCCGCTCGGCCACCCGCCGCTCGACGTCCCGCCCCCAGTCCGAGTCGAACTCCCGGTCCGTGAAGCGCGGCGGCCGGCGGGTGACCCACGTGGTGGTGGCGCCCGCCTCGGCGAGCTGGAGCAGGAACTGCACGGCCGAGGTGCCCCCGCCCACGACCACCACGTGCCGGCCGCGGAACTCCTCCGCGGACCGGAAGTCGTGCGTGTGCAGCTGGCGTCCGCGGAACGACTCCCGGCCGGGGCAGTACGGCCAGTACGGGCGGTCCCACGTGCCGGTGCCGTTGATCACCAGGTCCGTGCGCCAGGTGCCGGCGTCCGTGAGCACGTCGAGCGGCCCGTCGTCGGACTCCGCCTGCACGCGGCGCACCGCCACGGGCCGGTGGACCGGCAGCCCGAAGCGGCGCTCGTACTCGCCGTAGTAGCGGGTGACGACGGCGGAGGCCGGCTCGGCCGGGTCCGGCACCCCGAGGGGCAGTCCCGGCAGGTCGTGGATCCCGTGCGCGCCCCCGAAGGTGAGGGAGGGCCAGCGGTGCCGCCACGCTCCCCCGGGACCGGGGTTGGCGTCGAGGACCGCGAAGTCCTCCCCGGGGACCAGCCCCCGGCGAAGCAGGTGGTGGGCGGCGGACAGCCCGGCCTGTCCCGCCCCGATGACCACGACCTTCATGCCACGCTCCTCATTGGTTGATGTATCACCAATTGCGGAACCGACCGCGCCCCGCGACTATTCCGCCCGGCTACCCTTCCGCGCGGAGCCGGCGGTCCGTGCCGGGCCGGGCGCCCCCGTTCCGGTGGCGGTCCGTTCCGGGCCGGGCGCGCCGTTCCGGTGGCGCTCCAGCCGGCACGGCGTCCGTCTCCTCCGCGGGCACGCACTGCCCGGGACGGCCGGTCCGACAGCGCCGGAGCGGACGAGGCGGCCGCGGAGGGCGCACCCTACTGGCACGCGGTCGTCACAGTTTGACAAATGACTTCTGATGACATCCGGCCTACCGGGACCGCCTGCGGGAGTCTACCGTCGCTTCCGGTTCGGGGTGCAGACCCCGATCGCTCCACCCCGTGGCTGACCGCCGAGCCGGACGCCCACCGCTGCTCCTGGAAGGATGCGCATGCGTGCACTCATCGTCCTGGCCGTGATCGGCCTCTTCGCCCAGCTCGTCGACGGTTCCCTCGGCATGGCCTACGGGGTGACCTCCACGACCCTGCTGCTGCTGGCCGGCATCGCCCCGGCCTCGGCCTCGGCCATCGTGCACCTCTCGGAGGTCGGCACCACCCTGGCCTCGGGAGCCGCGCACTGGAAGTTCGGCAACGTCGACTGGCGGGTGGTCGGGATCATGGCCGTGCCCGGCGGGATCGCCGCGTTCTTCGGCGCCCACGTCCTCGTCGGCCTGGACGGGGACGCCGCCAAGCCGGTCGTCTCCACCATCCTGCTGGTCCTGGGCGTCTACGTCCTCTACCGGTTCCTGCGCATGCCCACCTCCCGGCCCGTGTTCCAGGGCACCCTGCGCAAGCGCCTGCTCGTGCCCCTGGCCGTGGTCGCCGGCGCGCTGGACGCCATCGGCGGCGGCGGATGGGGCCCGGTGGGCACCCCGACCCTGCTGGCCTCGGGCAAGATCGAACCCCGCAAGGTCGTCGGCTCCATCGACACCTCCGAGTTCGTCGTGGCCCTGGGCGCCTCCCTGGGCTTCCTCACCGGGCTCGGAGCGGCCGGCATCGACTTCGCCTGGGTCCTGGCCCTGCTGGCCGGCGGTGTCGTCGCCGCCCCCATCGCGGCGTGGCTGGTCCGCCACCTGGCACCCCGCATCCTGGCGGTGGCCGCCGGCGGACTGATCATCGTCACCAACACCCGCACCCTGGTGCACACCGACACCGCACAGGCCCTGCTCGGGGCCCCCACGGGCACCGTCCTTCTCTGGGTCCTGCTCGCCGCCTGGGTCGCCCTCATCGCCTGGGCCGCGCGGCGCGAGCTCCGCACCCGCGCCGAGGAGCGCCTCGAGGAGCGCACCGCCAGCCCCGCCCCGCACTGACCGGCGCCCACGGATCGGAGCGGCGCGTCGCCCGTGCGGCGGGGCGACCGGTGACCACGGGCGCGGACGACGGACCATGGTTCCGGCGGCGGCCGGGACGCCGGCGAGGTGCCGCCTCCGGACCCTTCCCGCAGGAGGCACCCCGCCGGCTACGGGACGGGGTCGGAGCCGCGCTCCAGGACCCGGTGGGCGAGCTCGAGCACCGGCCGCCCGCTGCTGCGGGACTGCTCCAGCAGCAGGATCCGGGCCCGGTCCTGGTCCAGGTCGCGGCGTTCCATCAGGATCCCGACGGCCATGTCGACGGTCTGCCGGTCCCGCAGCGCCCCCTGCAGGGCGTCGCTGAGCCGCTGCGGGGCGTCGGTGGCCTGGCCCGCGCCGAGGAGGGTGGCCGCGGCGCCGGCCAGCAGCCCCAGCATGTGCTCGTCCTCGACCGTGAAGGCGCCGGCGGTGGTGGCGTAGACCTTCAGCGCGCCCAGCACCTCTCCGCGGACCACCAGCGGGGTGCTCAGCATCGAGCGCACCCCCATCGTCCGGGCGATCCCCGACCACCCCGGCCAGCGGACATCCTCGGCGGTGTCGTCGACCCGCTGGACGGTGCCGGTGGCCAGCGCGGACAGGCACGGTCCCTCGCCCACCTCGTACTGCAGGTCGTCGGCGGCCTCCACCAGGCGGTCCGTGGCGGCGGTGGTCATCTTCCGCCCCTCGGCTTCCAGCAGGGTCACACCGGCGCCGGCGGCGGAGTCGATCAGCTCACGGGCCACCTGGGCCAGCTGATGCACGGCGTGGGTGGACGCCTCCTGGCTGAGCAGCATCCCGTGGATGCGCGCGAAGGCGGCGGTCAGTTCGATGGCGGATGAATCAGGTGTCATGGCGGGTGAATCAGGATGCACAGGGGAGCTCGCAGCGTTCGGGTGTTCGTCCGGAGATGGCTCCGGCAGGCGACCTCCGGTCGGCGTCCACTACTTTCCACGGCCCTCGCAAGTCTTGACGGAGAATTCTACGCCTGTCCGCCCGGAACCGACATGGGAGCTGGACGCCCCTGACCGCTCGCGGCGCGCACGGCGGTGTCCCGCCCGTGCCCATCAGCCCGCACCGGCCTCGCCGGAAGGAGAACAGTCCGCGGCGTAGGGCGCCCGGCGCGGCCGGCCCCCGGCCAGTTCGTTGCCGGCACAGGCCAGCAGGTCGCGCTGCAGAGCGGGGAGGACCAGGGCGTGGTGCAGGTAGGCCTCCACCTCCATCACCCCGAGGTTCCCGCCGAGGCGGAAGTAGTGCAGCCACAGCCCGTCCAGCTCGACCCCGGCCGCCTCCAGGACGGTCGCCAGGCCGCGCGCCTGCGCCCTGGCGATCGCCGCCTCGTCCACCATCGGCACCCGCTACAGCCGCGGGTCGTCGGCGTGGCCCGCCACGCACGCGGCCAGGACGATGACGGGCATCTCGCGCCGGCGGGTCTCCGCGAGCAGGAGCCGGTGCGCCGCGTCCCGGTCGATCTGGTGGCGCTCCATGAGGATCCCCACCGCGATGAGGACCACCTGCCGGTCGGCCAGCGCGGACTTCAGCGAGGTCGACAGCCGGTGGATCTCGCCCGGGTCCTGGGCCGCCCCGAGCAGCGTGGCCGCGGCTCCGGCCAGCAGGTCCAGCAGGTGCTCCTCGTGCTCGGTGAACGCGTAGGGGCCGGAGGCGTACACCTTGATCGCCCCGACCTCCTGCCCGCGGAAGACGAGCGGGGTGCTGAGCACCGACCCCAATCCGGTGGCGACCGCTGCCTTCGCCCACTCCGGCCAGCGGGTGTCCTGCGCGGTGTCGTCCACGCGCTGCATGCTCACGGTGTCCCACGCCGTGAGGCAGGGCCCCTGGCCCAGTTCGTACTGGAGGCGGTCCAGGGCCTCCACGGCCGGATCCGTGGCCGCGGTGGTCCTCGGCTGCCCGTGCTCGTCCACCAGGGTGACGCCGGCCCCGGTGGCCATCGGGATCAGCTCGCGGGCGACCTCGGCCAGCCGGGCCACCGCGGCGGTGGCGGCCGGGGCGTCCAGCAGCATCCGCTGCACGTGGGCGATCGCAGTGGTCAGCTCCATGGCCGACACCTCGGATTCCACGGGAGATCCTCTCCTCGCCACGGCACCGGGAGGGGGGTGTACCGCCCCCGGGAAGCACAGGCTTCCATGATGCCTCATCACAGCGGTCCCGGCGCCTCCCCGGGGCGGAATTCTCAGCCTCCGCGCAGGTCACTCCCCGGTCGGTCCGCCGCCGGGGCAGGGCCTCGGAGCAGGGAGCGCACGTGCCCGAGGGCCCGCCGGGCCTCCGGGGTCCACCAGGCGCCCACGTAGACGTGGAAGGCGCCGGGCTCGTAGAGCAGCGCCCCGGCGTTGCCCGCCCGGGCCAGGTCCCGGGCGAAGGCCAGGGCGTCGGCGGCTAGGATGTCCCGGCCGCCCTGGATCACGTGCACCGGCGGGAGCCCGGCCACGTCCCCGTAGAGCGGGCTGACCAGCGGGTCGGTGAGCCCGCGGTCCCGCGCCCAGGCCGCGGCCATGGGCACCACCTGGTCGGTGCTCAGCATGGGGTCGTGCGGATCGATCTCGCGCACGGCGGGATGGGTGGCGGAGACGTCCACCGCCGGGGAGAAGCCCACCACGTGGTCGGGCATCCGCCGGCCGGCGTCCCGCAGGCGCATGGCCAGCCCGATGGCCAGGCACCCGCCGGCGGAGTCCCCCGCGACCACGATCCGCTGCGTGCCGGGCCGGCTCACGAGATCGTCCCAGGCCGCGGCGAGGAAGTCGTAGCCCTCGTCCACGTGGCCCTCCGGGGCCAGCCGGTACAGCGGGACCGTGACCGTGGTGCCGGTGCTCTTCACGAGCTCCCGGACGATCCACCAGTGCGCCGGCACCAGGGCGTTCACGAACGCCCCGCCGTGCAGGTAGATCAGGTGGGATCCGTCCGCCCCGGCACGCGGGGTGAGCCGCAGCAGCGGGCGCCCGGCCACCTCGGTGCGCTCCACCGCGTGCGTGCGGCGCAGGTCGGCGGGGATCCTGGCCGGCTCCGGGTACCGGCGCCCGTGCAGCCGCTCCACCGGGGTCCACGGCCGCAGCCGCGTGCGCAGGCGGACGGCCTGGGAGGTCACCGCCATGCTGATGCTCATCCGGGCTCCTGTCCTGGTCGCGGGCTCAGACCAGCCGTGCGGTCGTGAGGCAGGTGGGGCTGTCCGGGGAGGTCGCGAACTGCTCGACCGCCCGGCCGTGCTCCGAGTCGATCTCGATGGTGCCCGTGATGTCCTTGGGCAGCCAGAAGCCCACGAACCCGTTCTCGTAGCTGGTCACGGTCTCGTCCAGGAGCACGGCGCCGGAGCCGTCGGTGATCCGCACGTCGAAGTCCTCGCCCACGAGCTCGCCCTGGCACCCGGAGAGACTGTGGGAGTAGCACTCGTGCGTGGTGGTGGTCCACGGGGCCACCGCGAGGTAGAAGCGGTCCTCGGGCATGGGCAGGGCCGTCTCGGTGCTGCCGTCGCTGAGGAGGACCTCATCGTAGGTCACGGTGCCGGCGAGCCCGGCGGCGCGGTCCTCGTGCGTGCGGTCAAGCTGCTCCACGACCTCCTGGGTGCTCGCGCCGTCGAGCCCGTGCGCGCGCAGCAGGGCGTCCTGCTCGGAGCTCCCGCCCGCGCACCCGGAGACCAGGAGCAGGACGGCGGCGGACAGGGACAGCACGGCGGATCGCATGCCTCCAGGGTATCGGCGCGCGCCCCGGACCCCCGCCCCCGGAGCGTCCGGAACACCTGGGAGTTCCCGGCGGACCGGTCACAGAACCCGCCCCGGCGGCTAGAGTGGAATCCACGTGGGCGCAGGATTCGGGAGGATCCGCCATGAGGAACACCGAGAACGACGACGTCTCCGGCTTCGTGCTCCTGGTCGCCGGGGCGGTCGTCCTGTCCGTGATCTCGTTCGTGCTCGTCAACCTGGGCACGATCCTGCTGATCGCCGTGGCCGCAGCGGCCCTGTACGTGCTCGTCGCGCTCCTGCGGGCCCTCGCCCGTGACCTGAGGGAGCGCGCGCGGACCGGTCGCCGGAGCGTGCCGCGGACCCCGCGGGGCAGCACGCGCAGGAGCGTGGCGAGGACCCCCGGAAGGACGTCCCCCGGATCGGCCGCGCGGACCGCCGAGCTGGCCCGGCGGTCCGCCGCGGAGGACATGCGCACGGCGTGGATCCGGTGGCACCTCGGCACCCTGCCGCCGCAGCAGCGGCACGCGGACGCGACCTTCGTGGCCGCCCGGCTCGCCGAGATCCCGCACGCCGACTGGGAGCCGGCCCGCCTGCGGCGGCACGGCCAGGCCCTGTGGTCCGTGCGGGACGCCGCGGCCCGGACCCCGCTGCACCAGGAGGTCGAGGACCGCCTGGACCGGGTGGCCGCCATGCTCTCGGAGCTCACCGACGAGGATTTCGACACCCGCTGCGGGCAGGCCGACGAGCAGTACCTGTACCACCCGGACCGCGAGGTCCGGGCCGCCTACCTGGCCGGCGGCTCGCAGGCCGTCGAGACGATCATGGGCACCATCACCGCCGTGCGCGCCCGGGTCCGCGAGGACGCCGCCGCCAGGGCGGCCGCGGACGCCCTGGCCCGCGAGCGCAACGCCGCCCTCCGGGCCCTGCGGGAGACCCGCCGCCCGGCCGGGATGCGGGATGCCCACGCCGCCTGGGAGGCCCAGGCCGAGCAGATCGGCCGGTGAGCCACCGCGCGGGACCGGCTCAGCCGGCGGGAGAGGAGGGGTCGACGCGCCCGGCGTCCTCGAGTCCCTGTTGCATGTCGTCGATGGTCGTCGCGGCGGAGCCCTTCGTCCCGAAGAGCTCGAGTCCCTTGTCGAGGAGGAGCCAGCGGGTCATCTGCTTCTGCGCTTCACGGAGTCGGGCCAACCCACCAGGGTAGGACACCGCGTCCGCTCGCCGGCCTCGCGGTCCCGCGCCGCCCCGGGGCGGGTCTACGCCAGGTGCTCCTGCGGCTCGCCCTGGAACTCGCGCACCTCCACGGGCAGGGTGGTCGCCCTCGCCAGCTTCCGGCCCCACTCGATGGCGGCGTCGTAGTCCGGGGCGGCCACGATGCAGATGCCCCCGGCGTGCTCGTCCTCGCGCTCGTAGGGGCCGTCCGTGGTCACCACGTCGTCGCCGTGGAAGCGCACGACGACGGAGGCCTCCGCCCGGTCCAGGCCCCCGGCGAAGACCCACGCCCCGGCCGCCCTGAGCTCCTCGTTGAAGGCGGCGACGTCCCGCATCACCGGTTCCAGGATCTCCGGGGCCGCCGGCCCGCCGTCGGGCTGTTCGATGCTGAGCAGGTAGTGCTTCATGGTGGGCGAGCCTCCCTGGGCGTCGGATGGTCCTCGGAGTCTACGGTCGCGGCGGTCCGCCGAAATAGACCTGGGCGTCCACGACCTGCCCGTCCCGCACCGTGATCGCCTCCATGTTCCGGAAGGTGCCCCCGGTCCGGAGCTCGTACTCGTAGCGGACGAGCACGAGGCCCGGTGCGGCCTCGACCACCTCGAGCAGGTCCTGCCGGGCGACCCGTCCCGCCGTGGGGAAGCACCGCTCGAAGTACGCGTCCCGGTCGATGTGGTCGTCCTGCGGGGACGTGAACCGGAACCCGTCCCCGACGAGCCCGCGGGCCGCCGCCTCGTCCTGGGCGAGGTAGGCGGCGAAGAGCCGCCGGACGACGTCCGTGCTGCCGGTGCTCATGGGCGCTCCTGGGTCGGGCGGGTCGCGGGCCGGGCGGCTCCTGCGGGGCAAGCTACCCCCGGCCGGGGCCCGGGACAAGCACGGGTGCCCCGGAACGGCCCGGCATGGGCGATCATGGGGAGTCCGAGGGAGCGCTGAGGCGTCCGTCCCCGCCCGTCAGGAGGATCCGTGCCCAAGAGCAAGCCCCGCAAGAAGGCCGCAGCCAAGAAGAAGCAGCAGCGGCGGGAGTTCCACGCCGCCGCCGGCGCCCGCACCGTCGACATCGAGGGGGCCGAGCAGGGCACCTGGGACGACGACGCCCACGAGCTGCTCGTCGCCCGCGGCTGGGTGGCCTACCGGGACCTGGAGATGGACCAGCTCGGCGACGGCTGGGAGTGGCTGCCGTCCCAGCTGCCCCTCGACGCCGGGGTCGGCGGGGAGCCCGGGCCCACCACCGTGTTCGCCGCGGCCGAGGGCGGCTACGACGTGGAGCTGGCCACCGCCGGGGGCTCCGTGGACCCGGACCGCGCCGGCCACTACGACACCCTCGAGGACCTCGCCGCGGACCTGGACAGCCTCGAGGCCTGGCGCGTTCCGGCCGGGGAGTACGTGCTGCCGGACGCGCCGACCTTCTCGGCGGACACCCCGTGGGCGATCTGCCAGCTCTGGGCCGGGGGGATGATCGACCACTGGGAGCTCGTGGCGGACCTCATCCACTTCCCGTACGAGGAGACCGAGGAGGGCTTCGCCGCGGTCGAGCGCGCGCACCGGACCGGACTGGTCTCCGCGCCGCTCCTCGCGGCGATCCGCGCCGGCCGCGCCGGATAGAGGCCGGAGCCCGGCCGGGTCCCGGTCCCTTGTCGGGGTTCCGGGCCCGGCGTAGCGTGGGATCCGACCGGCACCCTGCGCAGCACACGAGGAGCGGCATGAGCGAGACCATCCCGGACCCGGCGGAGAACAAGCCCACGCAGGCCGAGGGGGACGTCCCCGAGGACCAGGACGTGCAGTCCGCCGTCGACCCCGACGACAACAAGCCCTCGCAGGCCGAGGGGGACGCGCCCGCGGACCCGCCGGGCGACGACTGAGCCCTGCGCCCGGAACCCGGGTGCCCCGGTCCGGGGCACCCGGGTTCCGGCACGTCCGCCGGGCTCAGCGGCGGGGCACTCCCCCGCCGTCCCGCGCGGAGGCGTTCTTCGGCGCCCATCCCACGAGGCCCAGGAGGTCGGCCACCTCGCGGTAGTGGCTCGTGGAGAGGATCCCGAAGCCGGCCTCGACCGCTCGGCGGTAGTAGTGCACGTCGAGGGCGTCGGCGGGCAGGTTCTCGTCGTAGCGGTGCAGCTCGAGCCGCATCGGCACGTTCCAGCTGCGCATCCGCAGGCTCTCCTCCATGTCCGGGATGTAGTGGCCGGCGAAGCCGATCACCCGGCGGAGGTCCGGCACCTCGCGCCGGACGTCGTCGACCGTGGGCAGGCCGTCCCGGTGGGTGGGGACGAAGTAGACGAGGTCGGGGGCGATCCGGCGGTAGACGCTCAGCTCCCGCAGCCCGTTCACCCCGACCACCACCTGGGCCTCGGCCCGGTGGCCGCGGACGAGCTCGACGACGGCCTCCGGGGACACGTTCCGGACGTCGAGCCACAGCACGGCGCCGGCCAGCACCGCCCAGGTGAGGAACTCGCCGGCCTCCCGGACGGGGAACCGGGTGACCTCGCCGTAGTTGTCCACCAGGTGCTGGCTGAGCACGTAGTCGGCCGACTGCTCGCTCACCGGCCCGGCGCCGGTGCTGCCGTGGCCCATGACGGACTCGTGCAGGACCACGCACCGGCCGTCCACCGTGGTGCGCAGCTCGATCTCGATCATGGTGCGCGCCCGGGTGGCGAGGACGTTCTGGGCGGACTCGAGCGCCGAGCACGGCCACGGCCCGTCGGGGTGGTATCCGGCGCGGCGGGCGAGCAGGAGCGGGCCGTCGGTGCGGAGGCGGTCGTGGCGGGTGTAGGCGGCCAGTTCGGCCGGGGAGTCGAAGACGATCGAGTGCCCTGCTCCGCGCGGCGCATCGGCGGTGACGTGGTGCGGCGGGTCCGGGCGGCGGTAGTCGTTCGGCATGGGAACTCCTGGGGGGATGGGAGCACGGACAGCGGCCGTGGGGGGACGGCCGGCGGACGGGAAGCGGGGGAACTGCCCGTCCACGTGCTCAGGGACCCTCGGTCGCCCGAGCACGCTCCAACTCTTCCACGTCGGAGGCCGAATACGTGGCTGCGATCTGCATGTCGTTGCCTCCGCGGAGCACATTCGTGGTGCTGAGCCCCCGGAAGAGGGTCCGCAGGATGGGCCGGTAGGCGGTGCGGCCGTCGGCGACGGGCCGGGTCGGCGTCCCGTTGCGCAGGGCGACGGCGTGCAGCCACACGTCGTCGGCCATCGGCGCGCAGGCGGTGAACGCGGTGCCGAGCTCGCGCAGGGCCTCGAGCAGGTGCGGCGGGTAGAGCACCCCGGAGGTGCCGGTGGCGAAGGTGCGGAAGGACGCCTCCGGCGGGGCCCCGGGGCTCCACGTGGCGTAGGGCAGGATCCGCCCTCCGGCGAGGCGGATCCGGTGGGTGCGGTGGGCGACCACGTCCTGGGGGTGGCGGTCGTGCACCGCCAGCAGCTCCTCGAGCCACGTCTCGCCGTAGAGCACGTCGTCGTCCGCGATCACCAGGGGCAGCGCGTGCCGGGGCTGGGAGCGGACGTAGGGGTAGTACTTCTGGTGGGGTCCCCAGTCCTCCGTGCACCGCAGCTCGAGGCCCCGGCGCACCAGCCGGGCCAGCGGCGGGGGCGGGTCGGCCACGACGTCCGCCTCCCGCAGCCACAGGATCAGCCGCCGCGGGCGCACGGTGCCGTGCACCATCGACTCCACGGCCAGGTGCACCGCCCGGATCCGGTTCCCGTAGGACGTCAGGCTCACCACCACGGGCGCATCCCCCCGCACGGGCCCGGAGGAGAAGCGGTTCCGGGCCCGGAAGTACAGGGCGCCGCGGCTCCTGCGGAACGAGCGCAGCCAGTCCCGGACCAGCTCCCGGGACAGCACCCAGCGCAGGGGGTGCCGGTGCTCCCCCGCCGGGCGGGTCCTCATGACGAGCGCGCCGACAGGGTCCGGGCCGCCTCGGCGCCGAGCTGCAGGACGCCCGTGTCGGTCGTGACGGCGATCCAGGAGAAGCCCTGTGCCCGCAGCGCGGCGGCGCGCTCCGGGGACCCGGCGTAGGCCCCGGCCAGGATCCCGGCCTCCCGGCACGCGCGCACGATCACCGGCAGGGGCGCGTCCTCGACGGTGTCCGCGAGCAGCTCGTCGACGTCCCGGCCCAGGGCGAGCGCCAGGTCGAAGGGACCCACGAAGACCATGTCCAGGTCCGGGACCCCGGCGATGGAGCGGACGTCGGCCACCGCGGAGGCGGTCTCCACCATGACCGCGCACAGCGGCCGGGGCGCGTCGGCCACGCCGCCGGCGGGGTCCCGGGACCCCGGCAGCGGGCCCCAGCTGCGGACGCCCCGCGGCGGGTAGTGCGCCGCGGCGACCGCGGCCCCGGCCTGCTCCGCGTCCTGGACCAGGGGAACGACGACGCCGTCGGCGCCGGCGTCCAGCGCCCGGCCGATGAGCACGGGGTCGTTCGCGGCCACCCGGACCAGCACCGGGGCGGACGGCTCGTGCCGCAGGGCGAACAGGCCGCGCACGGCGGCGTCGTCGAAGTGCCCGTGCTGGGCGTCGACGCCCACCCAGGCGAAGCCGGCGCGCCTGAGGGCGAGCGTGGTCCGGGCGTCGCCGAGCGTGGCCCACACCCCCGCCCGCACCCGGCCGCCGTTCTCGTCGCCGGTGCCGTGGCCGGTGCCGTTCTCGGGGCCGGTCTGGTGGCCGGTGCCGGAGGGATCTGCCGCGCTCATGGGCTCATTCTGGCAGGAGCCGCTCAGATCTCCGCGGTGGCCAGGATCGGTGGCGTGGGCGACTCGGAGCCACCGGCGGGCTCCACGGTCATGGCCACCGCCGCGGCCCGGTCCACGTCCCCGTCCAGCCAGACCCGGACGTCCCCTCCGCCGAAGTGCACGTCCGGCACCGGGGTCTCCTCCTGCACGAGCCACAGCTGGTACTCCCGGCCCTCCCCGGGTCCGGCGAGGTCGGAGGCGACGAACAGCGCCGCGTCCTGCTGCTCCGAGACCACCAGGGTGGCCGGACGGCCGTCCACCTCGAGCTGCCGGGTGGTGACGTCCGGAGCGCTCAGCAACCGGGCCTGCCGGTCCTGCTCCTGGGCCACGATCTGCTGCTGGCGCTGCTCGCTCTGCGTGCCGACGGCCCAGCCGCCCAGGGCGGCGGCGGGCAGGAGCACCGCGGCCGCGGCGGCGGTCAGCCGCCGGTGCCGGCGCCGGCGGCGCTCCGCCAGGGACACGGGCGCTCCCCCGGCCCCGTGCTCCGCCGGGTGCCCGGCGGGGTGGGCGGGCTGCTGCGCCTGCCGCGTCCCGCGTACGGCCGCGAGGACGTTCTCGCGCAGTTCCGGCGGCGGCGGGTCGGCTGTGGCGGAGGCGAGGTGGGCACCGACCTCCGCGAAGGCGGCCACCTCCTCCCGGCAGCTCGCGCAGCCGCGCAGGTGGAGCTCGAACGCGGCGCGCTCGCCGGGCCCGAGGGCGTCCACGGCGTAGAGCGCCGCGTCGGCGTGGACGTCGCCGGCCCGGTCGTCCCCCTGGATCTCCTTCACAACCGCACCCCCAGTGCCGATCTCAGATGGTTGAGCCCGTCGCGGATCCTGGCCTTCGCCGTGCCCAGCGGGACGTCCAGGTGCTCCGCGACCTGGCGGTGACTGTACCCCCGGTAGTACACCAGGCAGACGGCCTCCCGCTGGAGTGCGCTGAGCGCCCCCAGCTGCGCCCGCACCTCCCCCGAGTCCAGGGACTGCTCCACCTCGCTCCAGGTGGAGTCGGACGGGATCTCCGCCTGGCGGATCTCGTACTGCTGGTCCCGGTCCCGGTCCCGCTGGCTCTGCCGGATCCGGTCCACCGCGCGGCGGTGGGCCATGGTGCACAGCCACGCGAGGACCGTGCCGCGGCCCGCGTCGAAGCGCTCCGCCTGCTGCCAGGCCATCAGGTAGACCTCCTGGACCACCTCGGCGGTCAGCTCCGGGGAGCGGACCAGCCGCAGCACGAGCCCGTGGACGACCGCCGACGTCGCGTCGTAGAGCCTGGCGAAGGCGTCCTCGTCCCCGGCCGCGACCCGGCGCAGCAGCTCGGCCTGTTCCTCGGTCCGTCCCGGAGCGGGAACCGGGGCGCCGGCACCGCCGCTCCGGCCGGTGGGTCCTTCGCTCACACGATCTCGCAGTCCACTCGGGGAGCAGCCCCGCGCCCGGGGGCCGGACGGGAGCAGTGTCGAACTGCACCCTGCCACACCGGGGCGGTGGAATGCCGCCGACACACTTGCCGTCTCCATGACTGCTGTTCGTCGCAGGGCCCCCGGCGGACGGGTGCACCTGCTGTCCGGGGGCGGCGGAAAAACTTTTCGCCCCGCACCCGTCCGGGGCATCCACGGCGGCGAACTGACCGTGCACACACCGAACGTGCGCACACGGCACGACCCCCGGTACGACACAGGAGAGAATCTGATGCGCAAGTCCATGCTCCTCACAGTTCCCACCCTCGCCCTCGGCGCGCTCACCATGGCGGCCGCCCCCGCGTCCGCCCACGAGTCCGACATGTGGTCCTCCCAGGCGTCCCTGGGCTCCCTGAACAACTCCGGCACCACCGGCGACGTCATGGTCGACGTCCACGGCACCGAGGCCACCGTCACCATGGACGTGAGCGGCGCGGCCGAGACCTTCATGGACGGACCGTTCCCGCACGCCCAGCACATCCACATCGCCGCCCAGGGCATGTGCCCGCCCCCCACGGCCGACACCGACGGCGACGGCGTGGTCTCCACCCCCGAGGGCCACCCCTTCTACGGCATGATCGGCGCCTCCCTGACCACCGAGGGCGACACCAGCGCCGACTCGGCCCTGGCCGTGGAGCGCTTCCCGGGCGGGTCGGCCTACACCTACGAGCGGACCCTGCAGCTGGACGAGGCCACCGCCGAGTCGCTGCGCAACGGCACCGCGGTCGTGGTCGTCCACGGGGTGGACCCGGCCAAGATGCCCGCCGCCGCCGCCGAGAAGATGAGCCCGCTGAACGCTGAGCTGCCCCTGGCCGCCACCCTTCCGGCGGCGTGCGGGACCCTGACGGCCTCGCAGATGGGCGCGATGCCGGAGGGCGGCGCCGACACCGGCGTGGCCCAGGACACGGGCTCGGCCGCTGAGGCCGCGGCCCTCGGCGGCGGGGTGCTGGCCGCGGCGGCCGGCGCCGCCTGGGCCCTGCGCCGTCGCGCCGCGCGCGCCTGAGCCACGGAACGGCTCCTGCCATGACGGGATCGACCCCCGGCCGCCGTGGAGGCCTGCTGGCCTCCACGGCGGCCGCCGTCCTGCTCGCCACCGGCTGCGCCGCCCCCGGCGCCGGTCCGGAGCCCGGGGCCACCGGACCCGAACCGGTGGCGAGCGCACCGGCCACCGCGCCGGCCGGCACCGCGGCACCGGACGGGCCCGCCCCGGCGGCCACGGCCACCTCGGGCGCTGCTCCCTCGGGCGCAGCCCCCTCGGGCACTCCGTCACCGGCGCCGGCCGTCGCGGACCCGGTCTCCCTGACGGTCCCCGCCACCGGCACCGAGTCCGAGCTGCTGCACCTGGGGCTGCGCGAGGACGGGACGCTGGCGGTCCCGCCCGAGGGCCCGGGCTCCCCGGCGAGCTGGTACACCGGCTCCCCGGCGCCCGGCGAGCGCGGCCCGGCCGTGCTGCTGGGCCACGTCAACGCCACCGGCGGCGGCCCCGGGGTCTTCGCGGACCTGCGCGCCCTGGAGCCCGGCGACAGGATCGAGGTGGCCCGGCAGGACGGCTCCACGGCGGTCTTCTCCGTGGATCGCGGGGAGCAGTACGGCAAGGACGACTTCCCCACCCTCGAGGTCTACGGCAACACCGAGGACCCCGAGCTGCGGCTGATCACCTGCGACGGCTACGACCCGGCCACCGGGGAGTTCGAGGACAACTACGTGGTCTACGCCTCCCTGGTCGACTGAGCGGGCTCATCGGGGTCGCCGGAGGGCATCGCGGCCCGCACGAGCACCTCCGCGGCCCGGCGCGCCTGCGCCGCGGCCTCGGGGGTGCCGGCGATCGCGGCGGTGGTCTGGGCGCCCTCCGCGAGGAGACACAGCTGCGGGCCCAGCTCCCGGGGGCCGCCCGCGGCCTCGACGAGGCCGGCGACGTACTCCTGGAACGAGCGCTTGTGCGCCCGCGCAGCCTCGGCCACGCGCGGCGAGACGGCACCCAGCTCCCCGAAGGCGTTGATGAAGCCGCAGCCGCGGAAGGAGTCCTCGGCGAACCAGTCCGCGAGGTGGTCGTAGACGGCCAGCAGCCGCGCCCGCGGGGTGCCGGCGCGGTCGACGCGCTCGCGGACCCCCTCCTCCCACAGCGCGTGGCGCCGGGCCAGCACGGCGAGCACGATCTCCTCCTTGGACGGGAACAGGGCGTAGAGGCGCTTGAGCGGGACCCCGGACGCCTGCCGCAGCTCATCCATCCCCACCGCCTGCACGCCGCGGGCGTAGAACAGCCGGTCCGCCGTCTCGACGACGTGCCGGCGGGGGTCGGTGGGGTCCATCCTGCGAGTCTATTGCGCGGAGAACGGCCGTTCCCTAGGCTCGAGCGCAGAGAACGGTCGTTCTCTGCATCCGTCGCACCAGCGAGAGGAAGAACCTCCATGGGTCACATCACCGTCGGCACCGAGAACAGCACCGACATCGAGCTGTACTACGAGGACCACGGCAGCGGTCAGCCCGTCGTCCTCATCCACGGGTATCCGCTGGACGGCTCCTCCTGGGAGAAGCAGACCGCCGCCCTGCTCGGGGCCGGCTACCGCGTGATCACCTACGACCGCCGCGGTTTCGGGCGCTCCAGCCAGCCCACCACCGGCTACGACTACGACACCTTCGCCGCGGACCTCGACACGGTTCTGACCACCCTCGACCTCCAGGACGTGGTGCTGGTCGGCTTCTCGATGGGCACCGGCGAGGTGGGCCGATACCTCGGCACCCACGGGTCCGCCCGGGTCGCCAAGGCCGCCTTCCTCGGCTCCCTGGAGCCCTACCTGCTGCAGACCGACGACAACCCCACGGGCGTGCCCCAGGACGTCTTCGACGGCCTGGCCGCCGCCGTGACCGCCGACCGCTACGCGTTCTTCACCGAGTTCTTCGGCAACTTCTTCAACACGGACACGTTCCTGGGCACGGACCGGCTCAGCCAGGAGGTCGTGGACGCCTGCCGGGCCGTCGCCGCCCGCTCCGGGGCCGTGGCCTCGGTGGCCGCGCAGCCCACCTGGCTGACCGACTTCCGGGCGGACATCCCCCGGATCGACGTCCCGGCCCTGATCGTGCACGGCACCGCGGACAACATCCTGCCCGTCGACGCCACCGGCCGGCAGTTCCACCAGGCCCTCCCGCAGGCCGAGTACGTGGAGATCGAGGGCGCCCCGCACGGGCTGCTCTGGACCCACGCCGCGGAGGTCAACGAGGCCCTGCTGGACTTCCTGGCCCGCTGAGCCGTCCCGCCCCCCCGGGGCGGCCGTCCCCGCCCCGGACGAGGACGGACCCCGCCGGCCGCGCTCCGGGGCGCGGCCGGCGGGGTCCGGTGCCGGGACGCGCTCAGGGTCGGGGGTCCGGACCCTGCTCCTCGTGACCGGGCCGGTCACCGGGCACGCCGCCGGGCCGGTCACCGGTCCGGTCACCCGGCACGTCACCGGGCCGGTCACCCGGCACGTCACCGGGCACGTGCCCAGCCGCGCCACCGGGCACGTTCCCGGCCGCCCCCGTCCCCGGGGCTCCGGGCCGCCCGTCCAGGCGCTCGCCGGGGGTGGGGCCGCCCGCGGCCCGATCGCCGGAGCCGGGCCCGCCGGGGGCGCGGTCCCCGCCGAGGAACTGGCGCGCCTTCTGCTGGACCGTGTCCACGTGGCGCTCGTACTTGCGCCCGGTGCGCTTGTCCACGAAGCTGCCCGCCTGGTCGAGGACCTTGTCGACCTTGTCCGGGTTGCGCTGGGCGAGCTGCCGGGCCTTGGCCGCGAGCCCCTTGAAGTTCACCATCACATCTCCTTCCGAGAGAGGTCACCGCGCACGGGAACGCCGCGGTGCTGCCCCGAGTCCATCATGCGGAGCTGTCCGCCGGCTGGCCAGGACCGGGGGACGACCGGTCCTGGCCCACCACGTGCTGGAAGCGGAGCAGGTTGTCGGGGTCGTAGAACGCCTTGGCCCGGACGAGGCGGGCGTAGACCTCCTCGGACCACGCCCGGGCGTGCTTGCTCTCCCCGCCCGGGACCCCGTGCATGTTCACGAACGCCCGCCCGGTGGACCACGGGGCCATGTCCTGCAGGATCCCGGCCAGCGCCGGGGGCGTGGCCTCGGCCACGTGGGGCGCCAGCCAGCCGATGAGCTCCAGGAAGAACGCCGCGTCCCGGCCCGAGACCGCGTCCCGGATGCCGTCCGTGCGGGCGAGGGCACCGCCCATCAGGCGGATCCCCACCTCGGGCAGCGGGCACCCGCTGTCCGGACCGGCCCGGCGCAGGAGCGTCATGACGGCGGCGGCGTCGAAGTCCCGCAGGAACTCCCCCGTGAGCACGTAGAGCCCGGGCTCGGTGGCGTCCATGTGCACCTGGTCGATGTCCCGGTAGTCCAGGGGGCCCACGAGGTCCAGGAGCGGCCGGGCGGCCTCCCGCATGGGCGCGAGCACCCGGGCCCCCTCCTCCTCCGGGCCCACCCAGCAGAAGCGCAGGTGCACCAGCATCTGCCGGTGCAGCTCCTCGGGCACGGTCGGGTCGTGCGGCATCCAGCGCAGGGCCACGGACGTGGAGGCGTGCTCCGGCAGGGTGGGCGCCCACCGGCTGAACGCGCTCAGCACGTCCTGGGCGGCGGAGCCGGGGTAGAAGATCCCGCCGCCGTAGAGCTGCTCCAGGGGGACGAGGTCGAGGGTCATGGCGGTGACGAGGCCCAGGTTGCCCTTGCCCCCGCGCAGCAGGGCGAACAGCTCCGGCTCGTGCCCGGCGTCCACCCGGCGCAGCCTGCCGTCGGGGGTGACCACCTCGAGCGCCACGACGTGGTCGGCGGCGAAGCCGAACACCCGCCCGAGCACCGGCAGCCCGCCGCCCAGGGTGTAGCCCACCGCCCCGGCGTCGCTGGCCGAGCCGTTGAGGACCGCGAGCCCGTGGGGCGCGACCGCGTCGATCACGCGGCGCCACCGCACACCGGCGCCGACCCGTGCCGTCCGGCGGACGGGGTCGACCTCCAGCTCCTGCATCCGGTGGGTGGTCACCAGCAGCCCGCCCTCCATGGGCTGGTCCGCGCCGTGGCCCGTGGACTGGATCCCCACGGGCTCGTGGTGGGCTGCCGCCCACCGCATCACGGCCACCACGTCCGCGGCGTCGGTCACGCCCACGACCAGGTCCGGGTGGTGCACGCCGGCGAGGTTGAAACCGGCGAGCTCCTCCGCGAAGCCGTCGTCCTCCGGCAGCAGGACCGGGCCGCGGACCTGCCGGTGGAGTTCCTCCACGTCCGTTCTCGCGATCATGGCGGGCCCCCTCGGCGCCGACGATCCGCGGTGCGGGGCCGGACGCTCCCGCACGCGCCGCAGAACGGGACCATTCTCCCACGCGGACGCCCCGCCGCACCCTCCGGGCAGGTCTCGGATCGGGCACCCGGGCCCCCGTCCGGCCGCAGGACCGGCCACCGGCCCGGCGCCCCCGCACATCCCGGCAGGCGTCCCGGCGGGCATCCCGGCGGGGGCCGGGCCCGGGGCCCGTCAGCCGCGCTCGAGCGGCAGGGAGGGGCCGAGCCGGCGCAGCGACGTGAACGTGGGCACGAGCGCCTCGTAGAGCTGCTCGAACACCGGCTGCAGGGACGCGTGGACCGCGGCGTCGGCCGGGTCCGGGCGCACCGTGGACTGCACCTCCACGAGGTCCGCGGCCACGTCCACGGACTCGATCAGCCCGAGCGCCTGCATCCCGAGCAGCGCGGCCCCGAACCCGGAGCCCTCGTGCCCGGAGGCGAAGGAGATGTCCGTGCCCAGCACGTCGGCCAGCAGCTGCCGCCACAGCGGGCTGCGGGCGAAGCCGCCCGTGGCCCGGATCTGCTCCACGGCCAGACCGGCCGAGCGCATCGACTGCAGGACCAGGCCGAGCTGCTGGCACACCCCCTCCAGGGCCGCCCGCACCAGGTGCTCGCGGCGGTGCGCGCGGGTGAGGCCCACGTAGGCGCCCCGGGGCAGGGAGCTCCAGTGCGGGGCGCGCTCGCTCAGCAGGTAGGGCAGCATGAGCAGACCCCCGGACCCGGCCGGGACGCTCGCCGCGAGCGCGAGCAGCTCCTCCTCCGGCTCCTCCCCCAGGTCCGGGGCGAGGGTGTCACCGGCCCAGCCCAGGACCACGCCGCCGTTGTTGATCGCCCCGCCGACCACCCAGCGCCCGGGGGTCAGGGCGTAGCAGAAGACCCGTCCCAGCGGGTCCACCACGGGACGGTCGACGACGACGCGCAGCGCCCCGCTCGTGCCGATCGAGCACGCCGCGACCCCGGGCCGGACCGCGCCCAGCCCCAGGTTGGCCAGGGGCCCGTCGCTGGCCCCCACCACGACCGGCGTGCTCGCGGGCAGCCCGGTGGCCCGGGCCCCCGTCTCCGTGAGCCCGGGCAGGACGTGCGTGGTGGGCACCAGCTCGGGCAGCTGCTCGGGCAGGATCCCGGCGAGGGCGAGGGCCTCCCCGTCCCAGGCGAGCTCGTGGATGTTCATCAGGCCGGTGGCCGAGGCCACCGAGTGGTCCGTCACGAGCGCGTTGCACAGCCGCAGCAGCACGAACTCCTTGATGCCGGCCCAGAACGCCACGCGCTCGCAGAGCTTGGGCTCCTGGTCGTGGAACCACACGAGCTTGGGCAGCGGGGACATCGGGTGCACCGGGGTGCCCGTGCGCCGGTGCAGGGCGAGCCCGCCCGCGCTGGCGCGCAGCCGCTCCGCCTGGACGCTCGCCCGGGTGTCGGCCCAGGTGACGAGCGGGGTGAGGGGCTCGCCCTCCGGCGAGAGGCCGAGCAGGCTGTGCATCGCGGCGCTGAACGACAGCCCGGCCACGCGCTGCGCCCCGACCTCCTCCACCACCGCGCGGACGGTGTCCAGCACGGCCTGCAGGATCAGCTCGGGGTCCTGCACGGCGTGGCCGGGGTGCGGCTCCGTCAGGGGGTAGCCGGCCGAGGACGCGGCGAGCTGCTCCCCGCCCACCGCGAAGGCCACCGCCTTGGTGCTCGTGGTGCCGATGTCGACGCCCACCACCACGGCCTCCGGGCGCGCGGCGCCGTCCGGGCCCGGCCTCACTGCCGCTCCCCGGCGGCCAGGGACACGAGGACCTTGCCGGAGGCCGCGGAGTCCCGGGCCGTGGCGAAGGCCTCAATGGCCTGCTCGGCGGGGAACTCGTGGGTGACCACGTCCTCGATCCCGGGGCGCGCGGCGAGCAGCTCGATCGCCTCGTCGATCTCGTGGTCGAACCGGAACGAGCCCCGCAGCTGGAGCTCCCGGGAGACCAGCGGGGCGAGGTTCACGGGCCGCGCCTCGTCCGGCACCATCCCCACCTGGACCACGACGCCGCCGCGGCGCGCGCCCACCAGCGCGGGGCCCACGGCGGCCGGCACGCCGGAGCACTCCAGCACCACGTCGAACGCCCCGGACGGGATCTGCTCGGCGCCCACCCGCACGGTCCCGTGCGCCCCGAGCCCGCGGGCCCGCTCGAGCGGGCCCTCGAGCACGTCCGTGGCCACGACCTCGGCGGCGCCGCGGGCGAGCGCGGCGGCCACGGTGAGCAGGCCGATCGGTCCCGACCCGGAGACGAGCACGCGCCGGCCCCGCACGTCGCCGGCCACGGTGAGCCCGTGCAGGGCCACGGCCAGCGGCTCGGCGAGGGCGGCCCGGCGCAGGGGCAGGCCCGCCGGGAGCAGGCGGACCATGTCCCGGCGCACCACCAGGTGCTCGCTCATCCCGCCCTGGGTGTGGGGCCAGGTGGAGGCGCTGCCCAGGTAGGCCCCGCCGGGCCACAGGTGGCGCCGGTCCTCGATGCCGGGCTGGGGCGTGCCGAACGTGGCCGGGTGGACCGTCACGGGGGTGCCCGGTGCGAGCTCGCCGGCGGGGTCCAGGTCCACCGTGCCGGAGATCTCGTGCCCGGGCACCAGGGGTTCCCGGACCGTGTACTCGCCGTTGGCGCCCTCGGCCCAGTAGTGCAGGTCCGAGCCGCACACCCCGCCGTAGGCGACCCGGAGCCGGACCTGGCCCTCGGCCGGCTCCGGGGTGGGCACCTCCTCGACGCGCAGGTCGTCCTTGCCGTGGATCACGATGGCCTTCATGGGCTCTCCTCCTGGTGCGTGCCGGACGGCGCCGCGGGGCGGTGCGTGCCGGGCGTGGTGGTGCTGCGGGTCCGGGTCAGAGGACGGAGGTCATGCCGCCGTCGACCAGGACGTTGTGCCCCGAGACGAAGCTGGAGGCGTCCGAGCAGAGGTAGACCAGCGTCCCCACGAGCTCCTCGACCTGTCCCCAGCGCCGGGCCGGGGTGCGCTCGACCACCCAGCGGTCGAAGGCCTCGTCCTCGACCAGCGCCCGGTTCATCTCGGTGGCGAAGTAGCCGGGCGAGATCGCGTTGACCTGGATGTTGTGCCGGGCGAGGTCCGCGGCCATGCCCTTGGTGAGCATGACCACCCCGCCCTTCGTGGCCGAGTACGGGGCGATGGTCTGCCGGGCGAGCACCGACTGCACGGAGCCGATGTTGACGATCTTGCCCGAGCCGCGCTCCTGCATCCCCGGGGCCACGGCCCGGGACACGTGGAACACGCTCGAGAGGTTCGCCGCGACGATGTCCTCCCAGTCCTGGGCCGCGAACTCCGCGAAGGGCGCACGGCGCTGGATCCCGGCGTTGTTCACCAGGATGTCCGGCACGCCGTGCTCGGCCAGGACCGCGTCGATCCCGGAGCGCACGGCCCCGGCGTCGGTGAGGTCGAAGGCCGCCGTGGCCGGGTCGGTGCCCGTGGCGGCGGCGATCTCGTCGCGCACCCGGGCGAGCGCGCCGGCGTCGCGCCCGTGCAGGACCACGCGGGCGCCGGCCTCGGCGAGGCCCGTGGCCAGGGCCCGCCCCAGTCCCCGGGAGGACCCGGTGACGAGGGCGAGCCGGCCGGTGATGTCGAAGACGTTGCGCACCGGGACCTCAGGCGATGTAGAAGATGACGAGGACCACGGCGAAGCCCACGACGGACTCGAGGGCCTGCTGGACCGTCCACGTCTTCAGCGTGGTCTTCACGTCCATGCCCATGAGCCGGCCCACGAGCCAGAACCCGGAGTCGTTGACGTGCCCCGCGAAGACGGAGCCGGCGGCGGTGGCCAGGACCACGGCCGCGACCTCCACGGAGTTGAAGCCGCCCGCGGCCACGGCCGGGGCCATCAGGCCGGCGGCGGTGACGAGGGCCACCGTGGCCGAGCCCTGGGCCAGGCGCAGCACCACGGCGATGATGTAGGCCGCGAAGATCACGGGCAGCCCGATGCCGTCCAGCGAGGACGCGAGGGCGTCGCCGATGCCGGAGGCGCGCAGGATGCCGCCGAACATGCCGCCGGCGCCGGTGATGAGGATGACGGAGGCGACCGGGCCCAGGGAGGAGTCGATGACCTTCTCCAGGGCGGTGCCGTGCTCGCCGCGGCGGGTGCCCAGCACGAACAGGGCCACCAGGACCGAGATCAGCAGGGCGACCGGGGACTCGCCGAGGGCGGAGAGCACCTGGAACCACTCGGCGTCCTCGGAGACGGTGCCGGCGGCGCGCAGGAAGTCCAGGCCGGTGTTCATGAAGATCAGCACGAGGGGCAGCAGCAGCAGGGCGATGATGGTGCCGACCCGCGGCGGGTTGGTGGGCTGGTCCTGGTCCACGTCCCCGAAGAAGCCCGGGACGGGCAGGACGTACTTGGTGCCCACGCGCTTGCCCCACAGGTACGCGGAGACGTACCAGAGCGGGAAGGCCAGCAGCAGGCCGATGAGCAGGACCATGCCGAGGTCGGCGCCGTAGAGCTCGGTGGCGGCCACGGGCCCGGGGTGCGGCGGCACGAAGACGTGCATGACCGAGAACGCACCCGCGGCGGGGATGCCGTAGAGGAGCACGTTGTTGCCGCTCACCCGGCGGGCGACCGCGAAGATGATCGGCAGCATGACCACGAGGCCGGCGTCGAAGAAGATCGGGAAGCCCATGATCAGGGAGGCGACGCCGAGGCCGAAGGGCGCGCGCTTCTCGCCGAAGACGTCCACGAGCTTGTCGGCGAGCGCCCGGGCGCCGCCGCTGTGCTCCACGAGCTTGCCGAGCATGGCGCCCAGGCCGATGAGCAGGGCCACCGAGCCGAGCGTGCCGCCGAAGGCGGTGACGGCGGTCTCCACGATCAGGCCCGTGGGGATGCCGGTGACGAACGCCGTCAGCAGCGCCACGAGGATGAGGGTGAGGAAGGCGTGCAGCTTGAACTTGATCACCAGGATCAGGATCAGCGCGATCGCGGCCGCTGCGATGCCGAGCAGCGGCGCGGTGCCGAGTGTCTGTGTCCAGTCTTCCACTGAGGGTCTCCGATGGTGTTGGGCCCGGGAGCGGGCGCGGGGCTCGTCGTGATCCACGACACGCGCTAGGCTGGCAGAAAAATAATACTTTTGGCAACCCGTTGACGGGATGTGCGTCACACAGGAAGAGCGGAGGCGGGGATGCACGGAGTGGAGCAGCACGCCGGGGTGCTCGACCGGCTCGGCGGGAGCATCGCCTCGGGCTCGCGTGCCCCCGGCACGGTGCTCACCCTCGCCGGGCTGGAGGAGGAGTTCGGGGTCTCCCGCACGCTCGTGCGGGAGGTGGTGCGCGTGCTCGAGTCCATGGGGATGGTGGAGTCGCGGCGGCGGGTGGGCATCACGGTGCGGCCGCCGCGGGACTGGAACCCGTTCGACCCCCGGGTGATCCGGTGGCGGCTCGCGGGTCCGGGGCGGGACGAGCAGCTGCGCAGTCTCACGGAGCTGCGGGCCGCGATCGAGCCCGTGGCCGCCCGCCTGGCCGCGGCCCGGGCCGACGGGCCCACCCGGCGGCGCCTGGTGGAGCTGGCCGCCCGGCTGCGGGAGCTCGGCGAGGCCCACCGCGGCACGGACCCCGAGTACCTGGAGGTCGACACGGCCTACCACGCGCTGCTGCTGGAGGCCAGCGGCAATCCCATGCTCTCCGCCCTGCAGGACGCGGTGGCCGAGGTGCTGTCCGGCCGCACGGCCCTGGGGCTCATGCCCCGCCGTCCGGACCCCGGCGCGCTCGAGGACCACGAGGCCACGGCGGCCGCCGTCGCCGCCGGGGACGGGGACGGGGCCGAGGCCCGGGCCCGCTCCGTGGTGGTGGAGGTGCTCGAGGGGGTCGTCGACGTCCCGGACGGCGGACCCGAGCACGGCTGACGTGCGGGGCCCGCGCCGGGCCGGCGGGATCCGCACAACGTCCCGGTCCGGGCGGCGCGGGCCGGCGCTCCGGCCCGTAGGGTGGGCCCATGGGCATCTCGGAGACCGACCGCGGACACCTGCGACGCTGCGTGGAGCTGGCCCGCGAGGCCCTCGACGCCGGGGACGAGCCGTTCGGCTCGGTCCTCGTCTCGGCCCGGGGGGAGGTGCTGTTCGAGGACCGCAACCGGGTGGCCGGCGGGGACGCGACCCGGCACCCCGAGTTCGAGATCGCCCGCTGGGCGGCCGCCCACCTGAGCCCGGAGCAGCGCTCCGTGGCCACCGTCTACACCTCGGGCGAGCACTGCCCCATGTGCTCGGCCGCCCACGCCTGGGTGGGGCTGGGCCGCATCGTGCACGCCTCCTCCTCGGCGCAGCTCGCCCGGTGGCTGCACGAGCTCGGCGTCCCTCCCGCCCCCGTCGCGCCCCTGCCGATCTCCCAGGTGGCCCCGGGCGTTCCGGTGGACGGCCCGTGCCCCGACCTGGCCCCGGCCGTGCGGGAGCTCCACGAGGCACTGCACCGCCCTTGACCCGCGAGGTTGCGGCTCACGGCGACCGGGCACGGCTGCGTCGCCGTCAGCCGCAGTCTCGGCGCGGGGGTGGCCAGATCCCCCGTCCGGGGACCAGGATGGAGGAACAGCTCCGGTGGGCGGCGCCCACCGGAACCGCTCGACGAGAGGACACGGACATGGTGGACATCGGAGGATTCGCGGACAAGGCGAAGGATTTCGCGGACCAGCACCCGGACAAGGTGCAGGAGGGCATCGACCGGGGCGGCGACGCCGTCGACGAGCGCACCGGCAACAAGTACGAGAGCCAGGTGGACCAGGGTCAGGAGAAGGCCGGGGACTTCCTCGGCACCGGCGAGCAGGACCAGCAGAACTGATTTCCGGCCGTCCCGCAGCCCCCGCCCGCCGTCCGGCGCGCGGGGGCTGCGCCGTTCCGGGGCCCCTCCCGCGCCCCCCGCGCCGAGGTCGCAGCTGACGGCGACGCAGCCGTGCCCGATGGCCGACAGCCGCCATCTCGCGGACGGGGGAAGGAGGGGCCGGACGGGTCAGGGCAGGGCTGCGGACAGGTACGGGGCCGTGCGGCTGCGGGAGCAGCCGGCCACGTCCGCCGGGGTGCCGGCGCACACGATCCGTCCGCCGGCCTCGCCGCCGGACGGACCCATGTCGAGCACCCAGTCCGACGCCGCGACCACGTCCATGGCGTGCTCCACCACCACCACGGTGTTGCCGGCGTCCACCAGGCGGTCGAGCTGGCCCAGCAGCAGCTGCACGTCCTGCGGGTGCAGTCCGGTGGTCGGCTCGTCCAGCAGGTAGAGGGTGTGGCCGCGCCGGGCCCGCTGCAGCTCGGTGGCCAGCTTGATCCGCTGCGCCTCCCCGCCCGAGAGCTCGGTGGCGGGCTGGCCCAGCCGGAGGTAGCCGAGCCCCACGTCGAGCAGCGTGCGCAGGCTGCGCGCGGCCGCCGGGACGTCGGCGAGGAACTCCGCCGCGGTCTCCACGCGCATCCCCAGCACGTCCGCGATGCTCCGGCCCCGGTGCGTCACCTCCAGCGTCTCCGGGTTGTAGCGGGCGCCGCCGCAGTCGGGGCAGGGCCCGTAGGTGCCGGGCAGGAACAGCAGCTCCACGGCGAGGAAGCCCTCGCCCTGGCAGGTCTCGCACCGGCCGCCGGTCACGTTGAACGAGAAGCGCCCGGCCCCGTAGCCGCGGGCCCGCGCCTCGTCGGTGGCCGCGTAGAGCTTGCGGACCGCGTCGAAGAGCCCCGTGTAGGTCGCCAGGTTGGAGCGCGGGGTCCGCCCGATGGGCCGCTGGTCCACGCGGATGAGCCGGTCCAGGTGCTCGAGGCCCTCGACCGCGCCCACCCGGGTCCCGGCCGCCGGCGCGCTGCCGGGGGCGTCCTCGGGATCGGCGGGCGCCGCACCGCCGTGCACGTGCCGGCCGACCGTCTCGGCCAGGACCTGGCTGACCAGCGTGGACTTGCCCGAGCCGGAGACCCCGGTGACGGCGGTGAGCACCCCCAGGGGGATCTCCGCGTCGAGGTCCACCAGGTTGTGGCGGGTGACCCCGCGCAGCCGCAGCGTCCGTCCGGCCGTCCGGGGCGTCCGGGCCGCCGGTCCGCCCTCCCGGGGACCGTCCGCGGGCGCGCCCGGGGAGCCGCCGGTGGCACCGTCCGGGGAGCCGCCCTGCGGGCCGCCGGCGGAGCCCTCCGGGGAGGTGGCGGGGAACAGGAACGGGCGCGTGGCGGACTCCGCCACCTCGGCCAGGCCGGCCACGGGCCCGCTGTAGAGCACCGCGCCGCCGCGGTCCCCGGCCTGGGGTCCCACGTCCACGATCCAGTCGGCGCGCCGCACCACGGCCATGTCGTGCTCCACCACGAACACCGAGTTCCCGGAGGCCTTCAGCTCCTCGAGCACGGCCAGCAGCGGCTCGGCGTCGGCCGGGTGCAGGCCCGCCGAGGGCTCGTCGAGGACGTAGACCACGCCGAAGAGCCCCGAGCGCAGCTGGGTGGCGATCCGCAGCCGCTGCATCTCCCCGGGGGAGAGCGTGGGCGTGGCCCGGTCCAGGCTCAGGTAGCCCAGGCCCAGGTCCAGCAGCACCTGCAGCCGCGCGAGCAGGTCCTTGGTGATGGTCACCGCGGCCTCGCTGCGCTCCCCGGAGGACGGGGCGCGGGAGGCGGTGCCGGCGTGCTCCAGGGCCGCCGTGGGCCGGACCACCTCGGCCAGTTCGCCCAGGGACGCGGCGTTGAGCTCGGCGATGCTGCGCCCCGCGAAGGTCACGGCGAGCGCCTCGGGGCGCAGGCCGCTGCCGGCGCAGGCGGGGCAGGGGCCGGTGACCACGTACTGCAGGACGCGCTCGCGCATCTGCTGGCTCGCGGAGTCCGCCAGGGTGTGCAGGACGTAGCTGCGGGCGCTCCAGAACCGGCCCTTGTAGGGCTTCGCCACCCGGTCCCGCTGCGGGGTGATCTCCACGACCGGCTGCTCCTCGGTGAACAGGATCCAGTCGCGCTCCTCCCGGGACAGCTCGCGCCAGGGCACGTCGACGTCGTGGCCGAGGTGGCTCAGGATGTCGCGCAGGTTCTTGCCCTGCCACGCCCCGGGCCACGCGGCGATCGCGCCGTCCCGGATGCTGAGCGCCGGGTCCGGGACCAGGGAGGACTCGGTGACGTCGTGCACGGTGCCCAGGCCCGAGCACTCGGGGCACGCCCCGGCGGCGGTGTTGGGCGAGAAGGCGTCCGAGTCGAGGCTCCCGGCGGCGGACTCCGGGTAGCTGCCGGCCCGGGAGAAAAGCATGCGCATCGAGTTGGAGAGGGTGGTGAGGGTGCCCACCGTGGAGCGGGAGCTGGGCGCGCCGCGCCGCTGCTGCAGGGCGACGGCCGGCGGCAGCCCGGTGATCTCCTCGACCGCGGGGTTGTGCCCCTGCTGGATGAGGCGCCGGGCGTAGGGCGCCACGGACTCCAGGTAGCGCCGCTGGGCTTCGGCGTAGATGGTGCCGAAGGCCAGGGAGGACTTCCCGGACCCGGAGACGCCGGTGAAGGCGACGATCGCGTCGCGGGGGACGTCCACGTCCACGCGGCGCAGGTTGTGCTCGGAGGCTCCCCGGACCCGGACCATCCCGGTGCGGGGGACGTCGGGGGCGGGGACCGGACTGGTGTCAGGGTGGGTGCTCACCGCCTCCACCCTAGCCACCGGCGGGGCCGGGCGCGGACTCAGCCGCTCCGGTGCCGCTCCCGGCCCACCGACCAGGCCGTGCCCGCGGGGGCGGGGTCCACCACCCAGGCCGACCATTCGCCGAGCCCGGCGAACCAGCGGGCGCCGTCCCGGCCCGCGACCACGAGGGCCGTGGCGAGCACCCCGGCCAGCCGCGCGTCGGGGCCGACGACCGTCGCGGAGCGGGCGCCCGCGGCGGGCCGTCCCGTGCGCGGGTCGACGATGTGCGCGGGACGCTCGTAGGTGCCGGACGTCGAGACCGCGCCGTCGCCGGGCAGCACCGTCCATGTGACGGCGCCGGCGTCGTCGGGGTGGCGGATCCCGACCGTCCAGGGCTCGCCGGGCGCGGCGGAGCCGCGGGTCACCACGTCCCCGGCGGCCTCGACGCAGACGTTCGCGCACCCGGCGCGGACCAGGTCGTCCGCGATCCGCTCCGCGGCCCAGGCCGTGACGTACCCGGAGGGGTCGAAGCCCCCGCGCACGGCCCACGGGTCGAAGCAGCCGCCGGTCAGCTCCCGGCCCTCCCGGCAGCGCTGGAGCACGTCCAGCACGGCGCCCTGGGCGGCGTCCCAGCGGCTGAGCCGGCGCTCGTCCAGCAGCCCGGAGCGCAGCGCCGTCACGAGCGAGTCGGGGCGGTAGGTGGAGAAGACGGCGTCGACCCACCGCATGTTGGCCACGGCCGTGTCCAGCGCGTGCTGCACGGCGCGCTCCGGGGGCAAACCCTCCTCCCCGGCGCGGACGTCCACGGTCACGGCGGTGCCCCAGATCGTCTCCCGGTGGCGGTGGCAGCGGCCCTCGGGGCGGCGCAGCTCGACGGCGGGGGCGCTCACAGACCGGCCCTCTCGAGCAGCTCCCGGCAGGCCGTGCGGTAGCCGCGCACGGCGGGGTCGGGGCCGCTCACGACGTCGACCCGCGCCGGCCGCCTCGTGAGGGTCTCCTCGTGGGGGGCGGGCGCGGTGCGGTCCTCGAGCGGCTGCGGGGGGCGTGGGGGGAACGGTGTGCGATCGATGCTTTCGACTATAGGTCGGGGGGTGCGCCCGGTCACTGGACTTTCGGGCAGGGTTCCCGGCCGGGACCGGGACGTGCGGCGGCCCCGTCCCCGGGCGGGGACGGGGCCGTGGCACGGTCCCGCTAGTCGGTGATCTCGATGACCTGCAGCGGCAGGTTGGTGCCCGGCCCGCACACCTGCGTCGCCGCCGGGCACTCCTGGATGAACCCGGACAGCACGGCCGGTCCCTCGTCGAAGGCCATGTTGAAGGCCACGGCCTGGTACTCCAGCTCCACCTCGCCGCCCTCGCAGACCCACTGCTTGAAGTAGCTGCCGTTGGCGATCTGCCCGTCGGCGACCCGCTGGGTGATGCTGAGGGAGACGAAGATGTTCGTCCCCTCGGTGCAGGAGACCGTGTACGTGCCCTGCACGGCCGCCCCCTCGGCGAGCCGGGTGGCGTCGCTGATGTCGTAGATCTCCATCGCCTGCGCCGGTGCGGCCGCGACGAGGCCGATCCCTGCGGCGAAGGCGGCGGCCGTGACTGCCCTGGTGGTTCTTCTCATGGTTCTGTCCCATCCGGTGGAGAAGCGAGGACCGCTTCGCGACTGGTGCCGGCCCGCGGCGCGTTCCCCCGAACGCCCCTGGACCCCGTGTCTGGTACGACGTCACCAACGTAGGCGCAGGTCAGCGGTCATCGGCACGCATGCGCGAAGATGACGGACACGATTCGGACACGGCACGGACGCCCCGCGGGGCGGGCACCGGGGCGGGACGGGAGGCGGCTCAGAACGCGTCGTCGATGGGCACCGGGCGGCCCTGCCGGTCGTAGTAGTAGGCCCCCGGCGGCTCCGGCTCGTCGTCGCCGAGGCCCTCCGGGGACGTGGCCGGGAGGAGGGCACCCGCCTCCCGGGCGGTCACCGCGAGCACGCCCACGGCCGTGAGCAGCAGCAGCGCCACCGCCACCAGGGGTCCCGCGGGCACGGCCCGGACCAGCACGGCCAGGACCAGGGTCAGGGCGAGCAGCAGGAGCAGCACCCCCGTGGCGGCCGGCTCGAACGCGCGGGCGGGGCGCCCCCCGGAGGGCGTCCCGCCGGGGAACTCCGGCAGCTGGGGCAGCTCGGGAACGAGCGGAGAGGTCACGGCGGGGCCTTTCGCGTCCGGCTCCCCCCGGCGGCGCGGTCCCGGGGGCGAGCGCCTCCGGCGGCGACCTCGACCGGGTCCCCGGTCGCTCCCGCAGGAGGTGGTCCCATCCTGTCCTTCCGCCCGCCCGCACGCCTGCCCACACTTGTGGGGCCGGCTCAGGGGGACGGCACCGTCCGGGGGCGCCCGATCCGCGTCCGGAGGCCGGGCGAGAACAGCACCGACTCGGGCGGGCCGTGCACGTCGAGGCCCGCGGCGGCCACCAGCCCGTCCTCGAGGTGCGTGGTCGTGGCGGGGTGCAGCGGCCACGGTCCGTGCTCGATGGGCACGTGCACGGTCCGGCCCCCGGAGCGGCTGTGCAGGCCGAAGCGGGCGGTGAGCTCCAGCGACAGCGCGTCGTCGGCCGTGGCGTCCCGGTCCGCGCGCACCGCGAACGAGGACCCGGCCCCGCCGCGCCACCGCCGCACGTCGTAGCCGTGGGCGGGCTCCGCCCCGTCCGTGAAGACGGCCCGGCACCGCGACCACACGTAGGGGATGCCGGCGGCCCGGGCGCCGAGGACCACCGCGAGCCGCGGGGCGTCGAGGGACAGGAAGACCACTCCGCGGGTGCCGTCCGGCTCGCGGGAGTACAGGCGCACGTTGATCTCGGGGAAGCTGCCGAGCCACGGCAGGGGCACCGCGGCTCCGAGCCGGATCCGGTGCATGCGGAAGCCGACGAGCCCCACCCAGGCGGAGCCGTCGACCACGTCGGCACGGACCCCCGGCGGCATCCGGGCCGCCGCCGCGGCCACGGGGATCCGCCAGTGCAGGAAGACCGCGTCCTCCCAGCGCTGGTCCATCAGGGTCGGGCGGGGCAGCCCCGGCGCCGCCGGCCAGGGACCCGCCGGCTCAGCCGTCGTCGTCCTGCTCGGCCGGGCCCTCGCCCTCCGTGGGGCTCTCGCCCTCGGGCGCGGTCTCGCCCTCGGCGGGAGCCTCCTGCTCCGTGCCCTCCTCGCCGCCGGAGCCGGTCTCGTCGCAGCCCGCGACCCCCAGCGCGGCGAAGGACAGGACGCCGATCGCCAGCAGCCTCCGCCAGCGGCTCTGCTCTGCAGCACCCATGACGCCTCCTCCGTGGTCCCGCGCGGACGTCGTCCGCGCGGATCCTCACAGGCAAGCACTCTTCCCCCACCGGTTCAAGGGACGGGTGCCGGATTGACGGAACATGTCCAGGGACATTCCAGGCCGCGGCCGGTACGGTCGACAGCGGGACCGGAGCCGCCCGCCGGGGCGGTCCCGGACCTGTCCGTCGTCCGTCCGGGAACGAAAGGCGCACCGTGCGCACGATCCGTCGGGACCGCCGAGCCGGCCGCACCGCGGCACCGGGGCTCGCCCTGCTCCTCGCCGTCCTGCTCGGCGCCTGCGGCGGGGACGGGACCGGCGACCTGACGGCGGCCGCCCCCACGGCCGACCCCGCCGCCGAGGAGCTGGCGCAGCACCTCGAGGAGCTCTCCGGGGAGGTGCCCGGGGAGCTCGGGGTCGTGCTGCTGGACCCCGAGGGCACGGAGGTGGTCTCCCGCGAGGAGGACCGCCCCTTCACGAGCGCGAGCCTCTACAAGCTCTTCCTCGCCCACGCGGTCCTCGACGAGGTCGACCGCGGCACGATCACCCTCCAGGACGCCGTGCCGGGGCTGGGGACCACGGTCGAGCAGGCCCTCGACGTGATGATCAGCTGGTCCGACAACGCCTCCGGCGCGGCGCTGGGCGGGTGGCTCGGGTGGCAGGAGGTCGGGGACTTCGCGCACGAGCAGGGGTTCACGGCGACCACGTTCGACCCCGACACCGGGTCCGAGGACGTCGTGGCGATGACCACCACCCCCGCCGACGTCGCCGCGTTCCTGGACCGCCTGCGCCGGGGCGAGCTGCTGTCCGGGTCCTCGACCGAGCTGCTCCTGGGCTTCCTCGAGGAGCAGCACCTCGACTACGCGCTGTCCTCGGGCTTCTCCCCGGACGTCGGCTTCGCGCACAAGACCGGCCTGCTGCAGGACGTCTCGCACGACGCGGGGATCGTCGCGCTCGGCGGCCACGACTACGTCGTGGCCGTGCTGACCGACGGCTGGTCCGACTACGAGGACTCGGCCCCCTGGTTCGGGGACGCCGGGCGGGAGATCGAGGCGTACGTGCGCGCGGACACCGCCGCCCCGGCACTGACGCCGTCCCCGTGAGGGCGGCCCGGGCCGTTCACGGACCGGGCCGCACCGGGAGCACCCGGCCCCGCCAGCGCCGCCGCGCCCACCGGTCGTGCGTGGCCAGGACCACCGTGCCCGGGTAGTCCTCCAGGGCCCGCTCGAGCTCGTCGGCCAGGGCCGGCGACAGGTGGTTGGTGGGCTCGTCCAGCAGCAGCAGCGGGGCGGGCTCCGCGACCAGGGCCGCGAGCGCGACCCTCCGGCGCTGCCCGGGGGAGAGCTCCCCGAGGGGGCGGGCGGCCTCGCCGTCCCGCAGCAGGCCCAGCTCCTCCGGCGTCGGGGCGCGGTCCGGGTCCCGCAGCCGGGAGCGGAAGGCCGCCACGGCCGGGCACGCCAGGTCCGGCCAGGAGTCGTCCTGGGCGAGGCGGGCGACGACGACGGAGCCCTGCCGCTCCACGACCCCGCCGTCGGGGCGCAGCTCCCCGGCCAGCACGGCGAGCAGCGTCGACTTCCCGGCGCCGTTCGGGCCCTCGACCAGCACCCGGTCCCCGGCGCGCAGCTCGAGGTCGGTCGGCGCCAGCCGTCCCGCGACCGACACCCCGGCCAGGCGCACCAGCGGCAGACGGGGATCGGCCGGGACGTCCGCGCCCGGGGCGAACCCCGCGAAGCGCAGGGGCCGCGGCGGGGGCCCCACCGCGGTGCGCTCGAGCTCGGCCAGGCGCCGGCGGGCCGAGCGCACCCGGCCGCCGACCGTCTTGGCCGCGCGGTCGCTGTAGAACTTCCGGGTGACCCGCCCCTCGGACTTCGGCGCGGTGGTGTGGAAGATCTCCCGGCCGGAGACCGCGGCGATCTCCTCCAGCCGCTCCCGCTCCTGGTCCTGGGCGGTGAAGCGCTCGGCCCAGCGGCGGCGGGCGAGCTCCCGCTGCGCGAGGTAGGAGCTGTAGCCGCCGGCGCAGGCCGTGCCCTGCCGGGGTGCTCCCCCGGCGGACTCGTCGGGCCCGAGGGCCGGGTCGAGGTCGACCAGGCCGGTGGCCACCTCCTCCAGGAACCAGCGGTCGTGGCTGGCCAGGAGCACCGGACCCGGCCAGCCGGCCAGCTCGGCGGCCAGGAAGCCGGCGGCGTCGTCGTCGAGGTGGTTGGTCGGCTCGTCGAGCAGCAGCGCGGTGGGCCGGGACAGCAGCAGGGCCGCGATCGCGAGCCGGCGGCGCTGGCCGCCGGAGAGCTCCCCGAGCGGCCGGCTCCTCGGCAGCCGGCCGAGGCCGAGCCCGGCCAGGACCGTCTCGACCCGGGCGTCGAGGGTCCACAGTCCCTCGCGCTCGGCGTCCCGCAGCACCGCGTCGTAGGCGTCCGCCGTGGCGGTGTCCCCGGGGGCCGCGGCGATCGCGGTGGCGAGCTCGCCCAGCCGGTGCTCCAGGGCGCGGACCTCCGCGACCGCCTGCTCCACGACCTGCCCGAGGGTGGTCGTGGCGGGCAGGCCGAGCTCCTGGCGCAGCAGCCGGGTGCGGGCGGGGCGGTGCACGGTGCCGGTGTCCGGCACGAGGAGCCCGGCGGCCACGTGCAGCAGGGTGGACTTGCCGGCGCCGTTCTCCCCGATCAGGCCGATGCGCTCACCGGCGGTGACGCTCAGCGACACATCGGTGAGGACCCGGCGGCCGGGGTGGCTGACGCCGATGCCGTCCAGGCGCAGGTGGACGCGGCGGTGCGGGGCGGCGGTCGCCGCCGAGGGACCGGTGGCGGCCGGTGACGCCGTGGAGGTGGTGGAAGCCGTGGAGGTCACGGTGGGGTCCTGTCGATGCGGGGGCGGGGCCCACCGGGCCGGTGCGGCACCGGATGCGCGGGGCCGCTGGGGCCCGGATCGACGGTGCCGGCCGCGGACGCGGGCCGGGGCATCAGGACAGGAACATGGCCACCAAGCTACGCCTGCCCCCGCCCACCGGCAAGGGCTCGGACGCCCCGCTCGGACTGTTCGGCACAGCCGAAAGGTCGTGGAGAACTCTTTGCTGGTCCTTGGCAGTGCGGACTCCCACACTGGGAAGCACGACGGCGTGGCGACACCGCAGCCCGGTTCCCGCAGGGACCGCGTGGTCGCCGCCGGGCCCTGGAGAACGATCCGAGAGGAATCTGTCATGGTCTCGATCCTGTTCGTGGGAAGCGCTGTGCTGTCCGTCCTGGCCGTCTACACGGCCATCGGACGCCTGTCGGTCCCGTGGCGAGAGCGCGTGGCGCTGCCCGAGCCGGGCCTGACGGGGTGGCTGCGCACGCTCCGGGCCGGCCTGGTGCTGCTGGGCGAGGCCGCCCCGGGCCCGCGCCGCGTCCGCCCGGCGGGCCCGCCGGACCCGGCGGCCCGCAGCACGGCGCCCGTGCCGCCGCGGGCCGCGGTCGGCCCCTCCGGTGACTGAGCGCCGCGGATGCCCCACACTGTTGCCGTGATCTGTTCTCGTGGTCCGGTCCCCGGTCCGGCCGCGCGGTGAGGAAGGCGGTTCCCGTGCTCGACGTGCGCAGACTGCAGGTGCTCCGGTCGGTCGTGGCCACGGGCTCGGTCAGCGGGGCCGCCCAGGCCCTGGGCTACACCCCGTCCTCCGTCAGCCAGCAGATCTCCCTCCTCCAGCGCGAGGTCGGCGTCCAGCTCCTGGAGCACGTGGGGCGCGGCATCCGCCCCACGGCCGCCGCGCGGCTGCTGGACCAGCACGCCGGCACGGTGTTCGAGGAGCTGAGCCGGACGGAGCAGGCCCTGGCGGACTACCGCAGCGGGCTCCGGGCCAGGCTGCGGGTGGAGTACTTCAGCACCGCGGGACGCTCCCTGGTCGTGCCCGCCGTGGCCGCCCTCACCCGGACCCACCCGGACGTCCGGGTGGAGCTGCGGCTGCAGCCCGACGGCGACCCCACCCGGCGGGTCGGGCTCGGCGAGGTGGACCTGGCCCTGACCGTGTCCGAGCTGCCGCTGCCGGCCGACGGCGTGACGTGGACCCACCTGCTCCACGACCCGTTCGACGTGGTGCTCCCCGGCGGTCACCCGCTGGCCGCGGAGCCCGAGATCGCCCTGACGGACCTGGCCGAGCTCCCCTGGGTGACCCACGAGTGGCCCCTGGGAGCGTGCAGCCGGCGGGTGCTGGAGGCGTGCTCGGCGGCGGGCTTCACCCCGCAGTACCGGGTGGAGTGCAACGACGTCGACACCGCCATGGGACTGGTGGCCGCCGGGCTGGGCATCGGCGTGATGCCCCGCCTCGGCCTCGTCCGGCCCCACCCCGACGTCGTGGTCCGGGCGCTGCAGGGCCCGGTGCCGACGCGCCGGGTCCAGGTGCTCCACGGGTCCTCCCTGCACGAGTCCGAGGCCGCCACCGCCTTCCTCACCGACCTGCGCGCCGCCGCCGGAGCCGGGGAGGCCGGCGCCCGGGGCGCGGACATCTGGGCCCCGGCTGTCGACTCCGTCCCGGCCCGGGCGTAGCCTGCGGAGCATGGACTCCCAGGTGCGCCGGTCGGTGTTCACCACCCGCGACCCCGCGGAGGGCATGGCGGTGCTCGACGACGTCTTCGCCATCCGGGGCGTGCGGCGCTCCCCGGACGGCGGCTTCGACATGCGCCTGGCCGAGACCGGCATCGGGCCCGTGGGGTACGAGCGCGTGCGGCTGAAGGGCTCCTCGTGCGCCGGACGGACGGACGGCGCCGACGTGCTGCGGGTCTGCCACGTGACGGCGGGCGTGCTGAGCGCCACCAGCGCCGGCGACCGCTTTCCCCGCACCGGGCCCTTCCTCTTCCCCCAGCGCACCTTCAGCAGCTGGTGGGACGAGCTCGAGGCGATCACCGTCTCCCTGGACCCGGCCGCGGTGCAGGACCACGCCCGGCAGCTGCTGGGGGACGAGAACTTCCGGCTGTCGTTCGCCGGGATCCGGCCCGTCTCGCCGGCGATGACCCGCTACTGGCTGGGGACGGTCTCCCACCTGGCCCGCGACCTGCTGCCGGACGACCTGGCGATGAGCAGCCCCCTGCTCCGCTCCGAGGTGGCCCGCTCCCTGGCCACCGCCCTGCTGCACGCCTTTCCGGGCTCCTTCCTCGCCCGTGACGAGGCGCCGTCCGGGCAGACCCGTGCCGTGCCGGCCGGGGTGCGGCGGGCGGTGGCCTTCATCGAGGAGCACGTGGACGCCGACATCGGCCCGGCCGAGATCGCCGCGGCCGCCGGGATGAGCGTGCGCGGGCTCCAGGCGGCCTTCCGCCGGGAGCTGGACACCACCCCCACCGCCTGCCTGCGCGCCGCCCGGCTGGACGCGGTGCACCACGACCTGCAGGCCGCCGACCCCTTCACCGGCGCCACCGTGGAGGCGATCGCCGCGCGCTGGGGCTTCGCCCACCGGGGCCGCTTCGCCGCCGCCTACCGGCAGCGGTACGGTCAGCCCCCGGCCACGACCCTGCGGAGCTGATCCGCCGTGGACCAGCACCCGGAGACGCCGATCGACCTGCACATGGCGACCACCGACCCGGAGGTCGCCAACGAGGCCCTGCAGCAGGTCTACACCAGGGCGCGGATGGGCACGATCGCCGACCCCTCGTCCTTCCTGTACCGCCAGGAGGTGCGGGGGGACGCGGAGCTCAGCCTGGGGCGGCTCACCTTCCGCGGCAGCATCGCCGGCCGGATGGTGCTCGAGGACGTCTTCTCGGTCGTCCTGCCGCGTGCCGGCGGGGTGGACTGGACGATCGACGGCCGGTCCGGCACCGGGCTCGGGGTGTTCATGCTCCAGCCGGGCCAGGAGTACTACGGCGAGGTGGACCGGCTGCTGGTCGACTCGGTCACCCTCGGCCGCACCACGATGCGGGAGACCGCCCGGACGGTCTACGGGGACGAGGACCTCGACGTGTCCTTCCACGACCCGCGCCCGCGGTCCCCCGCCCGGGAGCGGTACTGGCGGAGCACCGTCGCGTTCGCGCAGCAGGTCATGGCCGACCCCGAGGTCGCCGCCCTCCCGCTGCTGCGCGCGGACCTGCGCCGGCGGATGTCGGTGGCGACCCTGGAGGCGTTCTGCCTGGCCGGGCAGGCGGATCCCCGGCGCGCGTCGCCCGCCGCCCAGCACGCGGCCTACCGGCGCGCGGTCGAGTACCTGCACGCCGCCGCGTCGTCGCCCATCACGGTCGAGGACGTGGCCCGGCACGTGGAGCTCAGCACCGTGGAGCTCACCCGGGTCTTCCGCTCCCACGCGGGGACCACCCCGGCCGCGTACCTGCGCGAGCTGCGGCTGGTGGCCGCCCACGACGACCTGGTGCGCGCGGACCCGGCCCGGGGCGACACCGTGCGCGCCATCGCCCGGCGCTGGGGCATGGCCCACACCGGGGACTTCGCGCGCCGCCACCGGCAGGCCTACGGCGAGAACCCGGCCGCCACGCTGCGCCGCTGACCGGCACGCCGCGACCCGTCCGGCCCCGGCGCGGGGCCCGCACGCACGAGGAGCACCGTGACCGGTCCCGGACTCCGCCGCGGCCCCGGCACGGACGAGGGACGCCGGCACGGTCGTGCCGGCGCCCCTCCCCCACGGTCCCCCGGACGCTCAGCCCTGGCCGGCGGAGTCGCGGATGTCCTGGTAGAGCTCGAGCTGCTCGCCCTCGAGGTTGTTCAGGAAGTAGTCCTGGGCCCGGGTGCGGAAGGCCTCGACGTCGACGTCCTCGATGACCTCCGGGGTGCCGGCGGCCTCCCACTCGTCGAGGACCTCCTGCTCCTCGGCCTGGGCGCACTCGAGGTTGTCGGCCCGGGCGTCCCGCACGGCCTCGGTCAGCGCGGTCTGCTGCTCCCCGGACAGCCCGTTCCAGGCGTCCGCGTTCATCACGACGAGCTGCGAGCCCACCGAGTGCCGGTTGAGGCTGACGTAGTCCTGGACCTCGTCGAAGCTGTTCTGCGCCGTGAGCTGCACCGGGTTCTCCTGGCCGTCCACGGTGCCCTGCTGCAGTGCCAGGTAGATCTCCTCGAAGGCCACCGCGACCGGCTCCGCGCCGAGGGCCTCGGCGTTCTGCAGGTGCACCGGGGAGTCGGGGAAGCGGATGCGCAGGTTGTCGAGGTCCGCGGGCGTGCGGATGGGCGAGTTCGCGGAGAAGGTCCGGTCGCCGTAGTACCAGACGTCCAGGATCTTCGCCCCCGTCTCGGCCTCGAAGTCGTCCTTCATCTGCTGGGCGGCCTCGGACTCGTCGAACCAGGAGAAGAGGTGGTCCACGTCGTCGAAGGCGTAGGCCATGTCCATCACGCCGATGGGCTCGTAGGTCGCGGCCAGCCCGGAGGAGCCCTGCAGGTCCAGCGCGATGTCCCCGGACATCACGGAGGTGAAGCGGTCGGTGTCCCCGCCGAGCTGGCTGGACGGGAAGATCTCCAGCTCGAGGTCGTCGTCGGCGACGGCCTCCTGCACCAGCGTGGCCCCGCACCGGTTGTGCGGGTGCTCCTCGGGGTAGCTGTTGGCGAAGCTCAGGGTCTGGGCCCCTCCCTCGCCGCCCCCGCTCCCGGAGCCCCCGCCGGCGCAGCCGGTGAGGAGGCCGAGGGCCAGGGGCAGGCTGACGGCGGCGGCCAGGCGCTGACGGGTGATGGATCGCATGGTGTTCTCCTGTGGGTCGGTGCGGTGGGTCGGTGCGGTGGGTCGGTGTCGTGGGTCGGTGCGGTGGTGCGTGGGCGTGGGGCGCGCCCCGGTCGCCGGGGCGGGTCAGAGGCCGAGCAGGGCCGGCAGCCCGGTGACGACCGGCGGGAAGAAGGTGATGATCAGCTGCACCACGATCAGCGGGATCAGGAAGACCGCGATGCCCCGGAAGACCTCGTCGACGCTGCGGCGGGTCACCGAGCTCATGACGTAGAGGACGCTGCCCACGGGCGGGGTCAGGAGCCCGATCATGAGGTTGACGATGATGATCACCCCGAGGTGGACGGGGTCGATGCCGAACTGGGTGGCGATGGGCATGATCACCGGGACGGTGATCATGATGACCGCGGTGGCGTCGATGACCATCCCCAGCAGGATCAGCAGCACGTTGAGCAGCAGCAGGAACACGATCGGGTTGTCGGTGATGGAGATGACGAACTCGGCGACCTCCTGGGGCACCCGCTCCCGGGCCAGGATCCAGCCCAGCAGGGCGGCAGAGGCCAGGATGAGGGTGATCGACGCTGTGATCGTGGTGGCCTCGCGGATCGCTTCCACGATCGAGCGCAGGTTCAGGGTGCGGTAGACGAAGCCCAGGACCACCATGTAGGCGACCCCGACCGCCGCGGCCTCCGTGGGAGTGAACAGCCCGAGCAGGATGCCGCCGAGGATGATCACGGGTGCCCCGAGCGGGCCGATCACCCGCAGGGTCGCGGAGCCGAGCCGGGACCAGCTGAACGGGATGGTCTCCAGTGCGGTGTTGCGGCGGGTCAGGACGAAGACGGTGATGGCGAGCCCCAGGGCGATGAGGAAGGCCGGGAGCACGGCACCGGCGAACAGGGCCCCGGTGGACAGCGCGGCCACGGAGGCATAGATGACGGCCGGGATGGACGGGGGCATCACCGGGGCGATCAGGGCCGAGGCGGCGGTCAGCCCGGAGGCGAACCGGAAGGTGTAGCCGGACTTCATCATGGCGGGAACCTGGATCTTGCCCAGGGCCGCGGCGTCGGCCAGCGCGGAGCCGCTCATCCAGGAGAACCCGAGGCTGGTGGCGATGTTGACGTAGCCGAGGTTGCCGCGCACCCGGCCCAGCAGCGCCAGGGCGAAGTCGAAGATGCGGTCCGCGATCCCGGCGCGGTTGGCGATGGAGCCCAGCAGGATGAACAGGGGCACCGCCAGCAGCGGGAAGGACGCGACCCCGTTGAAGGCCTGGCGGAAGCCGAGGCCGGCGGAGTTCCCCTCGAGGAGCATGTACAGGATGCTGGGGCCCAGGAAGGCCAGGCCCACGGGCGTGCGCAGGCCGATGAGGACGATGATGAGGACGGCGAGGATCCAGATGCTCATGCGCCGGCTCCTTCCGCGATGATCGGATCGGGCTCCGCGGCGATCGCGCCCGGGGCGAAGATCGCCACGGCGGAGCGAAGGGTGAGGGTGAGCACCCCGAGAAGGGGCAGCAGGTAGATCCACAGCATGGGGATCCCCAGTGCCGGGGTCGCCTGCGAGACGGAGTCGGTGAGCAGGAACCACACCTCGTTGAGCAGCAGCAGGGAGGCCAGCAGGACCAGGACGTGGGTCAGCACGTGCAGCGCCTTCGCGGTCCGCCCGGAGGTGTACCGGTCGATCACGAGCACCGCGATGTGCAGCCCGTGGCCGTAGAGGTAGCCGGCCATCAGGAACGTCAGCCCGGCCAGGGCGTAGCGGGAGAGCTCCCCCGCCCCCACCCACGTGCCCGTGGGCAGGTAGCGCTGCACGGCCTGCATCAGGACGAAGACGAAGATCACCAGGATCAGGAGCCCGCCGACCACCTGTTCCACGTAGCCCAGCCAGCGGAAGACGCCGATCTCCCGGGCGGGCGGCGGGTCGGCCGGCGCTGCCGGCTCAGGGATCGACGACATGGTCATCCACTCCTCTTCTCGGGACGGGAGGCTTCTCAGGACGGGCGGGTTCTCGGGACGGAGTCTCGGAACGGGCGGCGGCCGGGACGGCCGCCGGAGGGTCGGTGGGCACGCGCACGGGCAGCCCGGTCCGGGCGCTCTGCGCCACGGCGTGGACCACCCGCAGCGACTGCAGGCCCTCGCGGGCGGGCACGCGCGGGGCGGCCTCCCCGCGGAGCACCTGCTCGAAGTGCTCCAGCTGCAGCTCGAGCGGGTCCTGGCGCGGCGCCGCCACCGTGGTGACGGTCGCGGGCTCGGACCACGAGGCGACCCCCGGGTGGGTCCGCAGCCGCAGGGTCGGCACGGACAGCGCTCCCCGGGTGCCGGCCACGTGGTAGCAGTCCTCGTCCGGGGACGCGGCGTAGTCGGGGTTCTCCCCGGAGGTCTGCTCCCAGGACCGGGCGGAGGCGGCGGCGTCCGAGACGATGAACGTGCCCAACGCGCCGTTCGCGAAGCTCAGCGTGAGCGCGGCGGTGTCCTCGACCGCGAGACCACGGGCGGCGCTGCCGGCGACGGCCTGGACCTGCACGATCTCCCCGCACAGCGCGCGGAGGGCGTCGACGTCGTGCACCAGGTTGATGAGCACGGGCCCTCCCCCGGGCCCGGTGCGCCAGGGCGCGGCCGCGAAGTAGTCGTCGGGCTTGCGGAAGAGCGCCGAGCCCAGCACCGCCACGGGGTCCCCGATCGCGCCGGAGGCGATGACCTCCGCGGCGCGGGTCAGCAACGGGGAGTACCGCCGGTGGTGGCCGACCAGCACGGGCACCCCGCTCGCCTCGGCGGCCGCGACGATGTCCTCGGCCGCCTCGAGGGTGTCGGCGATCGGCTTCTCCACCAGCACCGGCACCCCGGCCGCGACGGCGGCCAGCGCGCCCTCGCGATGGGCGGCGTTCGGGGTGGCCAGCACCACGCCGTCCACGTCCCCCAGCGCCTGGGCGAGATCGGCCACGAGGACCGTGTCCGGGCCCCTGGGCACCCCCGTGGGATCCGCGTAGGGGTCGACGACGCAGCGCAGCTCCAGGCGCGGGTGCGCCAGGACCCGCCGGGCGTGCTGGCGCCCGATGAGGCCCGCCCCCGCGACGGCGATGCGCAGTGTCCGCTTCATCTCTCGACTTTCACATGTTGGCAACTGTTGCTGTTATTTGAATTATGAGCATGATATAGATCACAGATCCTGTCAAGGAAGGCTCCTCTCATGACGACCGACGCGTCCGGCACCGTGGGCAAGGCCCTGGGGCTGCTCACCCTGCTCGGGGACCACCCGCACGGCGCCACCGCCGCGCAGATCGCCGAGCAGGCGCACTACCCCTTCAGCACCGTCTACCGGTTGCTGAACACCCTGGTCAGCACGGACTTCGCGACCTACGACCCGCAGGACAAGCGGTACCGGCTGGGCCTGCGCGTCTACCAGCTGGGGCAGAAGGTGGCCAGCAGCCGTGGCTTCGAGGGCGCCGCCGTGCCGATCCTCCAGCACCTCACCGCGGTCACGGGGGAGAGCTCGATCCTCGGGGTGCTGGACGGAGCGCACTTCCTGACGGTGCGCAAGGTGGACGGGCCCCAGTTCCGCACCACCACCGACCCCGGGGACCACGGGTCCCTGCACACCAGCGCCGTCGGCAAGGCGCTGCTGGCCTTCAGCGACCCGGTCACCCGGGAGCACCTGCTGGAGACGATCGAACTGGTCCCCCGCACCGCACGCTCCCTCACCGACCGGGCGGAGCTCCGGCGCCAGGTGGAGCAGATCCGCGCCCAGGGCTGGGCGGGCCAGCAGGAGGAGAACGACGTGGGGATGGCGGCCGTCGCCGTGCCGGTCCTGTCCCCGTCCCACCGGCTGATCGCCGCCGTCGCCCTGGCGGCACCCCTGTTCCGCACCGACCTGGCCGGGCTGCAGGAGTACCTCCCGCACCTGCAGCAGGCCGCCACGGACCTGGCCCTGGAGCTCCCGCTCCGGCCGTGACCGCACTAGTGGCGACCGCCCGGCCCCCGCTCCGGCGTCGGCAGGTCCGGCAGGGCCGACGGGCCCGGGACGTCCCGCGGGCCCGGCCCGCCGGGACCGGGGCTACAGCAGCGGCCAGGGGATCCGGCGCCCGGTGACGTCCACCGGCAGGACCGCCTCGTCGAGCAGCCGGCGCACCCGCCGCCGCAGCGCGGCCTCCTCCGTGGCGTCGAGGAGCTCGGCGAGCTCGGCGGGGACCTCGTCGGCCAGCGGGGCGATGTCGCGGAGCAGGTCCTCGGGGACGGGCTCGCCGGAGAAGTCCCACACCACGGTCCGCAGCTTGAACGCCGCCGCGAAGCACAGGCCGTGGTCGATCCCCCAGATCCGGCCGTCGGCCCCCCGCAGCACGTGGCCCCCCTTGCGGTCGGCGTTGTTGGCCACGAGGTCGAACAGCGCGATCCGGCGCAGGGCGTCGTGGGTGTCGGGGGCGGCGTCGTAGAGGGTGAAGTAGTGCTGGCGCGGGTCGTGCTCCACGAACCGCTGCAGGGACCCCGCGCCGAACGGGCCGTCCTGACGCAGGACGGTGGGCGGGACGATGCCCCAGCCCAAGAGCTCGCTGAGCACGTACGCGGCGCGCTCCCGCCGGTGCAGGCCGGGGCGGAAGTCGATCAGGGGGCGCTCGCCCTCCAGGGGCTTGTAGATCCCCCAGACCGTCTCCTCCTCGAGCGTGACCTCCACGAGCAGCGCGGAGTTGCTGCTCTCCCGGATCAGCCCGAGAGTCTCGATCCGGCCCTCCGTCAGGAGCACGAGCTCGCCCATCAGCGGCCGTTCACGACGCTCTCAGGCCGGCCAGCGGCTCGTCGGTGGAGTTCACCGTCAGCACCGCCGGCGCCTGTCCCGGCGCGTAGGAGATGGCCGAGACCGAGCACGGGCTGACCACGATGCGCTGGAAGAGGTCCAGGTGCGTGCCCAGGGCGTGGGCGAGCGCAGCCTTGATGGGGTCGGCGTGCGAGAAGCAGACCACCACCCCGCCCTCGTGGGCCGCCCGCACCCGGTCGACGGCCCCGACCGTGCGGGCCTGCATCTCCGGGAAGCTCTCACCGCCGGGGAAGCGGAAGGTCGAGGGCGCCCGCTGGACGGTGGACCAGGCCTTGAGCCGGGACAGCCGGGAGAGCTCCTCGCCCGTCCACTCCCCGAAGTCGCACTCGAGCAGGCCCGGCTCCACGACGGCCTCCCGGCCCGTCCGGGCCTCGGTCGGGGCGGCGGTCTCGCGCGTGCGCTCGAGCGGGGAGGTGTAGACGGCGTCCACCCGGACCCCCGCGAGCCGTTCCGCCACCCGGTCCGCCTGCGCCCGGCCGCGCTCGGACAGGTGCAGACCGGGGGCCCGCCCCGGCAGGACCTTGCCCGTGGTGGGGGTCTCCCCGTGCCGCACGAGCAGGACGAGGGTGCTCCGTGGTGCCTTGCGAGTGACCATGATGCACCAGCGTACTGGCGGGACCCCCGCCGCCACAGGGGCCTGCCGCACCTGCCGGCCGGCCCCACCGCAGGTGCCCCTGGACCCGCCTCGCGGGCACCCCCTTGACGCCGGGGTTAAGTTGGCGCTGTGACTGATCGGACCGATCACCCCGAGATCCGCACGCTCGGCGAGCTCCGCGCCGCCGGCGTCGCCCACCGGACGCTGCGCGAGGAGATCCGCGAGAACCTCCTGCGCGTCCTGGCCGAGGGCGGTGACCCCTGGCCGGGCCTGCACGGGCTCGGGCGCACCGTCCTGCCGCAGCTGGAGCGGGCCCTGCTCGCCGGCCACGACGTGGTGCTGCTGGGCGAGCGCGGCCAGGGCAAGACGCGCCTGCTGCGCACCCTCGCCGGCCTGCTCGACGAGTGGTCCCCGGCCATCGAGGGCTCCGAGCTCAACGAGCACCCGCTGGAGCCGCTGACCGAGGCGTCCCGGCGGCGGATCCTGCTCGAGGGCGACGAGCTGCCGGTGGTCTGGCGGCACCGCTCGGAGCGCTACGTCGAGAAGCTCGCCACCCCGGACACGTCCGTGGCGGACCTCATCGGGGACGTGGACCCGATGCGCGTGGCCGAGGGCCGCCGGCTCGGGGACCCCGAGACCATCCACTACGGCCTGGTGCCGCGCGCGCACCGCGGCATCGTGGCGATCAACGAGCTGCCCGACCTCGCCGAGCGCATCCAGGTGGCCATGCTCAACGTCATGGAGGAGCGGGACATCCAGATCCGCGGGTACGTGCTGCGGCTGCCGCTGGACGTGCTCGTGGTGGCCACGGCCAACCCGGAGGACTACACCAACCGCGGCCGGATCATCACCCCGCTCAAGGACCGCTTCGGCGCGGAGATCCGCACGCACTACCCGCTCGAGCTGGAGGACGAGATCGCCGTCATCCGCCAGGAGGCGGAGCTGGTCGCCGAGGTCCCGGACACGGTCCTCGAGACCCTGGCCCGGTTCACCCGCCTGCTGCGGGACTCCTCCGCGGTGGACCAGCGCTCGGGGGTCTCGGCGCGGTTCGCCATCGCGGGCGCGGAGACGGTCGCGGCGGCGGCCCTGCGGCGGGCCACGATCCGCGGCGAGGACGAGGCCGTGGCGCGGATGGTGGACATGGAGACCGCCACGGACGTCCTGGCCGGCAAGATCGAGTTCGAGTCCGGCGAGGAGGGCCGCGAGCGCGCGATCCTCGACCACCTGCTCCGCCGGGCGACCGCCGAGACCGTGCGGGGCCGGTTCCGCGGCCTCGACCTCGGACCGGTCGTGGAGGCCTTCGACGGCAGCACCACGGTGTCCACCGGGGACGACGTCTCGGCCCGGGACTTCCTCGCCGGGCTCCCCGCGCTGCGCGCGGACGACGACGGCGCCGCGAGCGCCTACGACGAGATCGCCGCGCGCCTCGGGGCCAGCACCCCGGGACAGCGCGCCAGTGCCATCGAGCTGGCCCTCGAGGGCCTCTTCCTGGCCCAGAAGATCTCCAAGGACGCCGACGAGGGCGGCACCGTCTACGGCTGACGCATCCACCCGCACCCGGGCACGGCACCGCGACACCGCGGCGCCGTGGCACCGTGGCACCGCGGCACCGACCACAGGAGGCACTGACCGCACCGCGCCGGCCGCCCGGCACGGACCCGGCCGGGACAGCGGGACCCAGAAGACCCACGGGACACCGAAGACCCACGGACCACCGACGACACACGGGACACCGAAGACACAGAGGGGGCGTCATGCCCGCACACCACCGGTCCTCGAGATACGGCCGGTACACCGGAGGACCCGATCCGCTGGCCCCGCCGGTGGACCTCTCCGAGGCGCTCGAGGCCGTCTCGGAGGACGTCATGGCGGGGTACTCCCCGGAGGAGGCCCTGCGGGAGTTCCTCCGGCGCGGCGGCCGCGGCCGGGACGGCCTGGACGACCTCTCCCGGCGCGTGCAGCAGCGGCGCCGGGAGCTGCTGAAGCACCACCGCCTGGGCGGCACGCTCGAGGAGGCGAAGGAGCTGCTCGAGAAGGCGCTGCGGCTGGAGCGCGAGCAGTTCCTGCGGGACGCCCGGATGGACCCGATGGACCGCTCCTTCCGGGAGATGCAGCTCGACGGCCTGCCGAGCTCCACGGCCGCCGCCGTGAGCGAGCTCGCGTCCTACGACTGGCAGTCGGACTCCGCGCGGGAGGCCTACGAGCAGATCAAGGACCTCCTCGGCCGCGAGATGCTGGACCAGCGCTTCGCCGGGATGAAGCAGGCCCTGGAGAACGCCACGGACGCCGACCGGGAGGCCGTGGCGCAGATGCTGCGGGACCTCAACGAGCTGCTCGAGAAGCACGCGCGCGGCGAGGACACCGACGAGGACTTCCAGGACTTCATGGCCGAGCACGGGGAGCACTTCCCCGAGAACCCGCAGTCGGTCGAGGAGCTGATCGACGCCATGGCCCGGCGCGCCGCCGCGGCCCAGCGGATGCTGAACTCCATGTCCGCCGAGCAGCGGCAGGAGCTGATGCAGCTCTCCGCCCAGGCGTTCGGCTCCCCGGAGCTCATGGACCAGCTGGGCCGCCTCGACGCGAACCTGCAGGGCCTGCGCCCCGGGGAGGACTGGGGCGGGTCGGAGGACTTCGGCGGTCAGGACGGGCTGGGACTGGGCGACGGCACGGGCGTGCTGCAGGACATCGCCGAGCTCGACACGCTGGCGGAGCAGCTGGCGCAGCACCACCGCGGCGCCAACCTGGACGACATGGACCTGGACGCGCTCGCCCGCCAGCTGGGCGCCGACGCCGCGGTCTCGGCCCGGACCCTCGCCGAGCTGGAGCGGGCGATGCGGGACAGCGGCTACCTGCAGCGCGGCACGGACGGCGACCTGCGGCTCTCCCCGCGGGCCGTGCGGCGGATCGGCAAGGCGTTGCTGCGGGACGCCGCGCAGAACCTGTCCTCGCGGACCGGTCAGCGCGACACCCGCCTCGCGGGGGCGGCCGGCGAGCCCTCCGGCGCCACGCGCGAGTGGCAGTTCGGGGACGCGGAGCCCTGGGACACCACCCGCACCATCACCAACGCGATCCGGCGCACGGCCGCCGAGGGCGGCGACGCCCGCCGGGGGCTGCGCCTCGACGTCCGCGACGTCGAGGTGGCCGAGACCGAGGCGCGCACGCAGGCCGCCGTCGTCCTGCTCGTGGACACCTCGTTCTCCATGGCCGCCGAGGGCCGCTGGGTGCCCATGAAGCGCACGGCGCTCGCGCTCCACCACCTCGTCTCCACCCGGTTCCGGGGGGACCAGCTGCAGATCGTCGCCTTCGGCCGCTACGCCCGCGCGCTGCCGGTCGACGAGCTCACGGCGCTGCCGCCGGTGCGGGAGCAGGGCACCAACCTGCACCACGGGCTGCTGCTCGCCACGCGGTTCTTCCGCAAGCACCCGTCGATGCAGCCGGTCCTGCTCGTGGTCACCGACGGGGAGCCCACGGCGCACCTGATGCCCGACGGCGCGAGCTGGTTCTCCTGGCCCACGGAGCCGGAGACCCTGCGCGCCACGGTCGAGGAGCTCGACCGGCTGGGACGCATGGGCACCCAGGCGACGTTCTTCCGGCTCGGCGACGACCCCGGCCTGGAGCGGTTCCTGCGGCGGATGGCGGAGCGGGTCGACGGGCGCGTGGTGGCCCCCGACCCGGGGGACCTGGGCGCCGCCGTCCTGGACGAGTACCTCAGCTCCCGGTCCGGGGACCCCGAGGACCTCTGACGGGCGCGCGCCGCCCGGAGGCGCGCGGCCCCCGAGCGGCGTGCGCCCGGCTGCGGTCCGGGGATCCCGGGTCGGTGTCCCGGATCCGGGGTCCCGCGGTCACGGCCCGGCCGTCAGCGCCGGGTGTTCAGGGCCGGGTGTCCAAGACAGGGCGGTCAAGACCCGGCGTTCGGGGCCGGGTGTTCAGGGCCGGGCGTTCAGCGGGCGGCGGAGGAGCCCCCGTCGGCCGGCGGGGTGGGACCCGACGGGTCGGGCCCGGCGCTGCCGCCCTCCCCGTCGGCGTCCGCCGCCGGAGGACCGGCCGGGGAGGCCGCGGCCGAGTGCTTCCCGTGGTGCTCGTCCTGCGCCTCGTGGGCGCCGTGGGCGGCGTGCTCGGCCTCGTGCTCGCCCTTGCCGAAGGGCAGCAGCTCCCAGATCAGCACCAGCACGGCGCCCCAGGCGAGGCCCAGGACCGCGGAGAAGAAGGTGTTCGTGAGCCAGGCGAGCGCCGCGCCGAGGCCGCCGGGGACGGCGTCGTGCACGAGGGTCTCGACGTGGTGGACGGCCTCGTAGGGGGCGTGCCAGCCGAGTTCGTCGAGGCCGACGAGGATGATGTGCCCGCCCACCCAGAGCATGGCGGCGGTGCCCACCACCGAGATGACCGTGAGCAGCCCGGGCATGCCCTTGACCAGGCCGTGGCCGATCTTCTGCGCGGTCGGCGAGGGCCGCTCGGCCAGGTGCAGCCCGAGGTCGTCCATGCGGATGATCAGGGCCACCACGCCGTAGACCAGGACGGTGATGCCGACGGCCACGACCACCAGGATGGCCGCCCGCGAGAGCAGCGGTTCGCCCGCCACCTCGTTGAGGGAGATGACCATGATCTCGGCCGAGAGGATCAGGTCGGTGCGCACCGCGCCCCCGACCATCGTGTCCTCCGCGCTCTTGCCCTTCTCGACCACCGGGGTCTTGGTCTCGGCCCCGTGGCCCGAGAGCTTGGCCCAGATCTTCTCGGCGCCCTCGAAGCACAGGTAGCTGCCGCCGAGCATGAGGATCGGGGTCAGCAGCCACGGCGCGAACTGGCTCAGCAGCAGGATGACCGGGAGGATGAAGATCAGCTTGTTGCGGAAGGAGCCCTTGGTGATCCGCCAGATGATGGGCAGCTCGCGCGCCGGGGACACGTCCTGGACGTACTGGGGGGTCACGGCGGTGTCGTCGACGACGACACCGGCGGCCTTCATGCTCGCCCGGCCCGCGGCCGCGCCGATGTCGTCCACGGAGGCGGCGGTGACGCGGGCCAGGGCGGCGACGTCGTCCAGGAGGGCGATCAGACCGCTCATCGGAGGACCTCCGGCACGGTCTCGGCGGGGGCGGTCGGTGCCGCGGTGATGGTCAGCATGTTGACAGAGTAGAGCGTCGGGCGCCCGGATGCCCCCGTGCCGGCCGAACCCGTGCCGGAGCCCTCGGGGGTCGTGGCCCGAGCCGGCCGGAGCCCGGTCCGGGCCAGGCCGCGGACGGGCCCCTCAGACCCCCGGGTCCACGACCCCGACGGCCACGGCCAGGTCCTGCCAGGACATGCCCACGCCCTTGAAGACGTTGGGGACGTCGTCGCGACGGGCCACCGCCCCGGTGACCACGTCCCGCAGCGGCACCAGGGCCTCCGCGGCGAGCGCGCCCTCCGCGACGGCCAGGACCACGTCGCCGGCCTCCCGCAGCGCGGTGGCCACGTCCTCGACCACCACCTGGGACCGGCCCACGAGGCCGGCCTCCAGCTCGCGCCGGCCGGCCTCGTGCGAGCCCATGGCCACCACGCAGGCGCCGGCGCGGACCAGGGATCCGTCGAAGAGCGGATCGGCCGCGGAGGTCGCGCACACCACGATGTCGGCCCGGGCGACGTCGCCCGCCGTGCCGGCCACGAGCTCGGGGCCCGTGCCGGAGAGCTCCCCGAGGACCGCACGGACCCTCTCGGGGCGGCGTCCCACCACCGTGACGCGGCGGAGGTCCCGGATCCCGGCGAACGCCCGGACGTGGCCGAGGGTCTGCGGGCCGGTGCCGAAGACCACCAGGTGCTCCGCGCCGGGCGGCGCCAGGGCGTCGGCGGCCACGGCCGAGACGGCCGGGGTGCGCAGGGACGTGAGGGCGGAGCCCTCCAGCAGGGCCCGGACGGTCAGCGTCGCGGTGTCCATCAGGACGTGGACCGCCTGGATCCGGGGCAGACCCCGCGCCGGGTTGTCCGGGGCCACGGAGGCGACCTTGACGCCGGTCCACGCCGAGATCGTCGAGGGCATCAGCAGCAGGTGCCCCGACCCGGCCGGCGTGCTGGTCCGGGCCGGGTCCTCCGCGGGATCGAAGCCCCCGGCCAGGACCGCCTCGATCAGCCGCCGCGCGCGCTCGGGCGGGACCCGCTGCACGATCTGCGCGGCGGTGTACCAGGGCGGCCCGGCGTCGTTCACGGGCGGACCCCCGCGGTGCTCGGGAGCAGGGCCGGCAGCGGCTGCCGGCCCTGCTCCCTCCGTCCGCGCCGCGACGGACAGCACCGCGGCACGGACGGACGCCGGGGCCCGCTCACGCGGCCAGCAGGGACGCCGCCGGGGCGCGGTCCCGGGCGGAGCCGGCGTGCTCCACGAAGGCCGCGAACAGCCGGCGCCGATCCGCCCCCGGGGCGTGGGAGTCCTCCGGGTGCCACTGCACCCCCACGGTCCAGCGGCGCTCGCGGTGCTCCACCGCCTCGACCATCCCGTCCTCGGCCACCGCGGTCACCCGCAGGCCGGGCGCCACGACACCCACCGCCTGGTGGTGGCCGGACCGGACGGCGAGCCGCCCGGCGCCGAGGACGCCCGCCAGCAGGCTCCCGGGCGCCACGGTGACCTCCTCCTCCACGCACACCGGGTGCCCTGGCTCGCCCCGGTGCCGGTGCCAGGTGTCGAGGTGCGGGACGAGGGTCCCCCCGCACGAGAGGTTGAGCAGCTGGGCGCCCCGGCCGACGGCCAGCAGCGGGACGTCGCGCTCCAGGCTCCGGCCGATGAGCTCCAGGGTGTAGCGGTCGGACCGGGGGTCGACCCCGTACGTGTCGGGCACGGGGCCCTCCACGCCGTAGAGCGACGCGTCGACGTCGCCGCCCCCGAGCACCAGCACCCCGTCCGCCCCGGCGGTCACGGCGGGATCGGGCAGCTCCCGGGCGCTGGTGTCCACCAGGACCGGGCGGGCGCCGGAGTCGACCAGCGTCTGCAGGGCGGTGCGGACGTGGCGGCGCATGAGGTCCCGGGTGTGCGGGGCCAGACCGGGGAAGTTCAGGGAGACGACGACGGCCACGGTGGGTGCTGCGGCCCGCAGGGACCACAGCCCGACGGGGGTCACCTCGTGCTCATGAAGACGAACAGTCCGGCGGTTCATGGGGATCAACTCCTGTTCGATCGTGGGGTCTTCGTGCTGGGTGGAAGGGTGCTCCTGCTCGCCCTGGCACCTGCGGCACATGTCTCCGCCGGAGGTGATGGAGATCACTCTGCCCCAGGACGGAAGGCCCCGTCCGCCGCTTCCGGGAAGAAGATCGGGGAATATTCGCGGACGCCGAAAAACGGCTCGGGCGCCTGCGGAGGGCCGACCGCGCACCGGGTCCTCCCCCGGTGCGGCGGCACGGTCGCCGGGGGCCGACCGCCGTCACACGCGGTGACGATGCTTCCGCGGCCGTCGGTAGCGGGCCTATCCTGGGGGATCGGCGCCGGGCCCTCCGGTCCGGCGATGCGCCCCGCCCCCGGGCCGCCGTCCGTCACCACGCACAGGAAGAAGTCATCATCGCCTCCACCGCCGGGGCTCTGGCCGTCGAGCTGCACCCCCACTCCCCCACCTGCTGGACCGCCACCTACTACCCCCTGAACGAGACGCCCGCGGGGCGCTGGGCCGAGGTCACCTGGCCCCTCCACCGGGTGCTGCTGCCCCTCGCCCCCACCCTTCCGGAGGGAGCGCGGTGGCTCGAGGCGCGCAGCGCCGACGCCGGCCACCCCTGCTACGCCCGTCACGGGGCCTGGGCGGACCGGCTGGCCGCGGGCTGGGCCGCGGCGACGGCCACGTACCGTGCCGCGGCCGCCGACGCGCCGCTGTCCCTCCACGACGCGCTGCGGCGCGGGGACGTCACGACGATCGTGCCCGCCGGACAGCTCTCGGAGTGGATGCTCCACGACCTCGAGGACGAGATCACGGACGTCCGCGGCTGAGCCCGGCCGGACGCCGGGGTTCCCGCCACGGCTCCCGGCGGGGTCGGCACCACCGTGGCCCGCGCGACGGCGTCGCGGCCCGGCAGCACGCGAATCCCTGCCCGGTCCGGGCCGTCCCCGGCGCACCGTGGGGCCCGGCACGGCGCCCGCGTACCGGACCCTCATCTCGGCGGGGTACACTCTGGTCCTTCCGTGCAGAACCACCCCTGCACCGCAACGCCCCGTTCCAGGAGGACGCACCACATCATGGCCACCGATTACGACGCTCCGCGCACCCGGCCCGAGGACGAGCCGGCCAACGAGTCCCTGGAGGCGATCCAGGTCCAGCGCAGCGCCACCACCCAGACCGCGGTCATCGACGCCGAGGACTTCGACACCGCCGAGGGCATCGACCTGCCCGGCGCGGACCTCTCCCACGAAGAGCTCACCGTGGCCGTGGTCCCGGAGCAGGCCGACGAGTTCACCTGCGGCTCCTGCTTCCTGGTCCGCCACCGCTCCCAGCTCGCCCGGCAGAAGAACGGGACCAGCTTCTGCACCGACTGCGAGGGCTGAGCCCGCCGGATCACCCGGGATCCCGCTCCCCGTCCTCGGCGCCGTCCGGCCGGCGCTCCTCCGCCCGGGCCCGGTGGAAGCGCTCGAGCTGTCCCAGGAGCTGCTCCCGGGTCAGCTCGTGCCGCCGGGCGTACCGGCGGATCTCCCACGGGTACCAGAAGGGCTCCCACGCGATCCGCTCGTCCGTCCGCCACGACCCGGTGACGAGGTAGCGGACCACGGTGTTGGCGAACGCCATCACCGGCACCGCGAAGAGGGCCCCGGCGATGCCGTAGAGGACCGAGCCGGTCACCACGGACAGGAACACCGCCAGAGGGTGCAGGGACACGGCCCTGCCCAGGATCAGCGGCTGGAGCACGTTGCCCTCGAGCTGCTGGACGAGGACCACCACGCCCAGCATCAGCAGCGCGTTCGTCGTGCCGTTGGCCACCAGTGCCACCAGCACCGCCACCGCCCCGGTGGCCACCGCCCCGACGATGGGGACGAAGGAGCCCAGGAACACCAGGATCCCGATCGGCAGGGCCAGGGGGACCCCGAGCAGGGCCGCGCCCGTCCCGATGCCCACCGCGTCGAGGGCGGCCACCAGTCCCTGGGCCCGGGCGTACTGGACCAGCGCCGTCCATCCGTGCCGGCCGGCCCCGTTGACCGCCCGGCGCACCGGCACCGGGAAGAGCCGGACCAGGAACAGCCAGATCCGCTCCCCGTCCATGAGGAAGAACAGCAGCGTGAACAGCAGGACCACGATCCCCGTCAGCAGATGACCGGCCGTGGCCCCGAAGGACATCGCCCCGTCCAGGATCGCCCGGCTGTTGGCCTCGACCGTGGCCCCGGCGTTGCCGATCATGTCGTCGAGGCGCTCCGCGCCCAGGCTCAGGGGGCTGTCCCGCAGCCGGTCCAGCAGCTGCCGGGCACCGGCCACCACGCTGCCGGAGAGCTGGGCGAACCCCAGGACGATCTGCTGCCCGGCCAGCACGAGCAGCCCGACGACCACGCCGACCAGGCCCAGCACCGTGAGCCCGGCGGCCGCCCCCGCCGGCACCCGGTGGCTGCGGGCCCAGTGCACCACCGGGAAGAGCAGACCGGCCAGCAGCGCGGCGATGAGCACGGGGACGACGACCACCGTGATCGTGGACAGCAGGTACCCGGCCAGTCCGATGGCGGCGGCCACGACCAGCAGCCGCCAGGACCATGCCGCGGCCACCCGCACCGCCACCGGCACTCCCGCGGCGGCATTCTCCTGTGCCGGCGGCGGGCCGTCGTCCGGGTCCCGGCCGGCGGGCCGTTCGGCGTCGTGTGCTGTCGAAGCCATGCTCGGATCCTGACACGATCGCCCCCGAGTGCGCCGGAAGGACGCCGTTCCGGCGCCGCGCGAGGACGGGCGCGGCCCCGGCGCACGGACCGCCGTGGATCGTCCCCATCGACCCGCCGTCGCGTCCACCGCCCATCCACCCGGCGCTCACCGGACGGTCATGAACAGCCCTCATCCTGGGAGCACATCACGACCTGGAAGGGGTGGGGCTCCATGGCCGACACCGCACCGTTCATCGACGACCTCACAACCGTGCACGTCGGACACCGGCTGGAGGCGTGGTCCGGCGGCGTGCTGCACCACCTCGGGCTCGTGGAGGAGAAGCTGCCCGAGCTGGGCGTGCTGTGGATCCGCGAGGCCGGCACCGGCCTGCGCAAGATGCTCGACACGGGGAGCTTCGACCTGCGCCTGCACTGACCCTGCCCCGCCGCCGCAGGAACTCGCACCGGGACCGTCCGGACCGAGCACCCCAGTTCCCCGTTCTCGCACAAGGACACGTCATGACCGCATCCACCACCGTCGACCAGCACCGGGCCCAGGATCCCGGCCGTTTCCGGCGCTCCTGCCTGGGACCCGAGGAGGGCTTCCCCGACGAGCTGGGAGCGCTGAGCACGGTCGAGCTGCAGGTGCTGCACTCACGGCTGTGCCGGCAGCTGGACCGCGAGTACCTCAGGGCACCGGACGGGCCCCACCCCTGCACCGCCGACCGGCTCCAGGACGTCCTCGGCGAGCTCGACGCCCGCGATCACGCCTGACCCGCCGGCACCTCGAACACCCCCGCCCGCTGAGGGCTGCACCGATCGGCGCCGGCCGGGGCCACCGCCCCTGCTCTGACGGAGCACACGGACCGGAGGGATTCCTGGCGCCTTCCCGGCGGCAGCTTCTTCCGAGCACCGGAGTCGTGGACTATGAATGAAAGGACACGGAAGCACCCCCCAGGAGGACACCAGTGACCAAGGACGACGACTCCCATCCCATCACCTCGGTGATCAACACCGACGAGCTGATGCGGCAGCTCGCCCAGCGGGAGGCCGATCACCAGCGGCGGATCCAGGCCTGGACCGCCGAGCAGGTGCAGGAGCTGACGCGACCGGCGGAGCTGCTCGAGATCGCACTGCACCACACCGACGTGGACGTGGCGGTGGCCGCGATCGGCAACGACCATCTGGGGGCCGACGGCCGGCGTCGTGTGGCGGGCAGCGCCGACGACGCCCGGGTGAGGGCTGCCGCGCGGGCCGAGGCGGCCCGCCGGGGTGAGGACCGGGACGGGCGGGATCACCACTGACCTCTCCGGGGAAGCGCCGTCATGCCGATTCGTCCCCGTCGCCGGTCGTCGAGGGGGACACGGGCTTTTTGTCTGCCGCTCCGAGGCCGGTGGACGGAGGAGAAATCCCGTCATGGTCCTGCGCACGCCGGCGCTGTCCGGCCCGCCTGCGGACGGCGCCCTCCGATCGGAACCTGCCGTCATCGCTCGGCACCGGAGGTGCGGTGGCGGTGATGGGTCACCTGTTGAGGTAGAAGGCTTCAGCATTGGAGCGCAGCACCGCATCGGCATGCTCGCCCGCGGCGTCGACGACGAGGTCGAGGTCGGCGTCCTCGAACGGCCGGCGCGCCCGGGTGGAGGGCAGGTCGGTGCCGACCATGAGCGCGGCCGGATTGACGTCGAGGACGGCGCGGACGGCGGTTGCCGGGTCGAGGTCGATGCGGCCGAACCCGGTGGCCTTGACCATGGCTCCGCGCTCCACCAGCGCCAGCAGGTGAGGGAGCCCGTCGGCGTGCAGGCCGAGGTGGTCGATGCTGACCGCAGGGAGCGCCGCGAGGATGTCGGCAAGCTCGGGCAGGTCGCGGGCATCGACGTAGAGCTCGGTGTGCATCCGCGCGATCTCGTGGGCGCGGCGTGCAAGGCGGTCGAGGTGCTCCGCACCGGCTGATCCGCCGCGCCGCAGGTTGAACCGGACCGCCCGGACTCCCCTGCGGCCCAGCTCCGCGATCTCTTCGTCGGAGGTGTCGTGGGGGATCTGCGTGACGCCGACGTAGCCGGGACCCAGCTGGGCCAGGGCGTTCAGCAGGTAGCTCTGGTCGAACCGCTGGAAGGAGCCGGAGACGACAGCCCCGCCGGTCACGCGCAGATGCTCCGTCCGGGCCCGGTAGTCCTCCACGGTGAACTCGTCGGGCAGGTAGCCGTTGTTCCGCCAGAGCGGAAATCGGGTGTCGATGATGTGGAAGTGGGCATCGAACACTGCATGAGGCTCAGACATGAGGGGTGCCCTTCGTCGATGGGGACTGCCGCAAGAGTAGATGACGATGAGCTGGCACAGACCGACAGCCGGCCTCGCTCAAGGCCATGCCCTGCCCCCCCCTCTGATGCGCCCGAGGACCGTGTGCCCTCAGCCGTGTTCCCCCACGTGGCTGCCCGCATGATCGGCGTGGACTACGCCGTGCGCGATGCGCCGAGGGGCGAGATACTCCTCAGCGCACAAGGGGTCCGCCAATTGTTGCAGGGACTGCAATTTTGTTGTAGCAAGCAGGTTCTGCTCGCCGACACCGCTCGAAGGGGCCATCCCGGCATAAAGAGGAAAACAGTCTGGATTCCTAGGCACCGTTGACACGGTTGTGTGACCGAGCTTACTTTAGTGCAACCACGTTGCGGCTCATGCAACACCTCACCCTTGGGGGATCTATGACGCACGAAGCTGGTACGGAAGTGCCGCCCACCCACAAGAACTCCTCCGCCACTGTGGACGCAGTGACTGCCTCCACACGACGCCGGGTCATCTCGGCCAGTTTTATCGGCAACTTCGTCGAGTGGTTCGACTACGCCATCTACGGGTACCTGGCCGCCACCATCGCGGTGGTCTTCTTCCCCGAGTCCGATCCACAGACGGCGCTGCTGGCGACCTTCGCCTTGTTCGCCATCTCGTTCTTCGTCCGGCCCTTGGGCGGCTTCGTCTGGGGGCACCTGGGCGACAAGCTCGGCCGGCGCACGGCACTGTCCCTGTCGATTCTGATCATGTCGGTGGCCACGTTCTGCATCGCCCTGATCCCGGGCTACGCCACCATCGGCATCTTCGCACCGGTGCTCCTGCTGGTGGTGCGCATCGTGCAGGGCTTCTCCGCGGCCGGCGAATACGCCGGGGCCTCGGCCTTCCTCGTGGAATACGCCCCCGCCAACCGGCGCGGACTCTACGCGGCAGTCGTGCCGGCCTCCACCGCCGCCGGCCTGCTCTTCGGGTCCCTGTTCGTCGCCGGCCTCACCGCGGCGCTCTCCGATGACCAGCTGAACACCTGGGGTTGGCGGATCCCGTTCCTACTGGCCGCACCGATGGGCCTGATCGGGCGCTACATCCGCACCAAGCTCGAAGACACCCCGGTCTTCCAGGAACTGGCCCAGGAGGACGAGGTCATCCAGGCCCCGGTGCGTGACATGTTCCGCAACCACTGGGCCACCCTGCTGCGCGCCTGTGGGGCCGTGCTGCTCAACGCCGTGGGCTTCTACATCCTGCTCAGCTACATGCCGACCTACCTCTCCGAAGAGGTCGGCTTCGGCAAGACCGAGTCCTTCCTCGCGACCTCCTTCGCCCTGCTGTCCTACATCGGGTTCATCTTCCTCACCGGTCTGGCCTCTGACCGGTTCGGGCGCAAGAAGATGCTCATGACCGCCTCCGTGAGCTTCATCCTCCTCACGGTGCCGCTGTTCATGCTCCTGGACGCCGGGTCCTTCCTCATCGTGCTGCTCGTCCAGATCGTCCTCGGCGCCATGCTGACCCTCAACGACGGCACCCTGCCCAGCTTCCTCGCCGAGCAGTTCCCCACCCGCATCCGCTACAGCGGCTTCGCCGTGAGCTTCAACCTGTCCAACGCCCTCTTCGGCGGCACCGCGCCCTTCATGGCCACCCTGCTGATCTCCGTCTTCGCCACCAACCTCGCCCCGGCCTGGTACCTCATGGCCGCCGCGGCGATCTCCTTCGTCGCCGTCGCTCTCTCCCGCGAGACGTGCAACAAGCCCCTGGCACGCTGAAACTCCTCCACTTTCCTTCTGCCGGTGGCGCCCACCGGCGCCGCCCCACCAACCGTCTCAACAGCCGCTCCACGAAAGGACCACCATGACCACCTCGCCCCTCACCGTCCCCCACGCCACCTCCGTGACCGAGCTGGAGCGGCTGAAGACCCTGCACAACGGGCAGAAGGAGCAGCTGACCTTCTCCGACGCCGAGTTCGAGCGCCGCCTGGCCGGGCTGCGGAAGATCATGGCCGCCAAGGACCTCGACGCCGTCGTGCTGACCAGCTACCACGGCATCAAGTACTACTCGGACTTCCTCTACACCACGTTCGGGCGCAACTACGCCCTGGTCGTCACCGCCGAGGACTCCGTCACCGTGACCGCGAACATCGACGCCGGCATGCCGTGGCGCACCAGCTACGGCGACAACATCGTCTACACCGACTGGCG
>NZ_JAVFXA010000089.1:0-582 GCF_040981195.1 Kocuria oxytropis
CTAAGACCCACAGCGCCGATGGTACTGCACCCGGAAGGGTGTGGGAGAGTAGGACACCGCCGGACCACACCCAGAAAGGGTCGAGCCCCCGCACACCACCGTGCGGGGGCTCCCCTCATCAACACCCCACCCCACAAGCCCGGACAGCCCCGGGCACGCACGGGCAGCCCCGGGCAGGCCCGGGCACGCACGCACCGCCGGCACCACAGCCCCGGGCGGACCCACCGGCAGCACCCACGCACAGGCCCCCACCACCACGGTGAGGGCCTCTCCTCGTCCCAGGGCCGGCCACCACCACGGTGGGGGTCTCTCCTCGTCCCGGGGCCCGCCACCACCACGGTCGGGGCCCGTGCCCGTCCCGGGCAGCCCCGGGCGGACCCACCGGCAGCACCACGCGGACAGGCCCCCCACGACCGTCCCGGACAGCCCCGGGCGAACCCACCGCCGGCACGACGCCTCCGGCCCCGCGCGCACAAGCCTCCACCGCCACACGGACAGACCCTCCTATACGGGCCCTTCACAGATGAGCATGGGCAGCGGGGTGCGCGGGGACGTTCCGGAGGGCGTGTTGTGAGGGCCGGG
>NZ_JAVFXA010000090.1:0-578 GCF_040981195.1 Kocuria oxytropis
AGTGTGGGCTTCGGTGTCAATTTCTCTGGTACTTACAAGCGTGCAGAGCGTCCTCGCAACAACTTTATCGACTTCTATCGCACACCATCATTCCTGCCTGTTTATCACAACGACATCACAACAGCACTTACTGGCTATAGTGGTTTTGCTCGTGGTAGCCACTTCAATAATATAGAAACCCCAACAGGCGAGGTAGACGAAGAAGGCAATCCTTTGACAGAGCGAACCTCACCTTTCTCTTCTTCCAACAACAATCCATGCAGCGTGATGGCCAACACCATGCGTTGGAGTGAAGATTTCCAGGGATTGGGCAACTTGTATCTGACGGTAGAACTGGCTAAGGGATTGACCTTTAAGACTTCTAATGGTTTTAATGTGCGCTTCTCACCTTCTTATACTTATGATAATAAGAATGCAACCAAGGATGGTGAAGCCAGCCGTGCTACTTATTTCAGCAACTTATACATCGACTTGTTGACAGAGAATACCCTTTCTTATCACCTCAACTTGGGAAGTCAGAAGCAGCATAGCATTGATGCCCTCTTGGGCTATACAGCAGAGCGTACACGTGTACAACG
>NZ_JAVFXA010000091.1:0-573 GCF_040981195.1 Kocuria oxytropis
TGGTTAAAGCATCTAATTTCTTACGCTCGTCTGCTTCAGCCTTTGCTAGATTTTGGTTCTCTTTAAGCAACTTATTTTGAATATCAGTTTTCTTTTTTTGGAGGTCAGAAATTTTTGTTTGAACTCGAGAATGTTCTTGTTCTTTTCTACTAATTTCAGAAAGTTTTGTTTTTAGTGTACTTATACTTGTTGTCTTGGTAATAGAAGTCTGAATTTGAATAATTTTAGTATTAATATCAGCTGCTTTTTTTTGTTCTAGACTCATTCTATGCGTAATATCAGCTAATTCTTTATTAAGTCTGGTAATTATTGAAGATATAGATTGTATTGACATTTTGGTGTTATGAAAAAAATATAAAAATTAAGATTATTATTTACTTAGATAAAATACAAGCCTCAGTTTAGAAATGATACAAAGAATAGTGTTTAACTTTTAATATAATTCATTTGCTTATGCTCTAAATTATTATAAAACTAAGTCGGCTTATTACACTCAGCTCTATCCGTATCTCATATGTAATAAATTAATTAAAGACTATCTTCTTTCTAATAGCCTTCCATTCTAATTAACGC
>NZ_JAVFXA010000092.1:0-572 GCF_040981195.1 Kocuria oxytropis
CAGAGATGGAGCCGCAGAGAATCGGCCCAAGCAACTGTTTACCAAAAACACAGGTTTGTGCTAAATCGAAAGATGACGTATACGAGCTGACGCCTGCCCGGTGCTGGAAGGTTAAGAGGAGATGTGCAAGCATTGAATCGAAGCCCCAGTGAACGGCGGCCGTAACTATAACGGTCCTAAGGTAGCGAAATTCCTTGTCAGGTAAGTTCTGACCCGCATGAAAGGCGTAATGATTTGGGCACTGTCTCAACAGCCCGCCCGGCGAAATTGTAGTACCGGTGAAGATGCCGGTTACCCGCGACAAGACGGAAAGACCCCATGGAGCTTTACTGTAGCCTAATATTGGGTTTCGATGTTGCATGCACAGGATAGATGGGACACTGGGAAACAATCGCTTTGGCGGTTGCGGAGTGGCCGTTGGGATACCATCCTTGCGATATTGGAATTCTAACCTGCGGCTCTGAATCGAGTCGGGGGACATTGTTAGGTGGGCAGTTTGACTGGGGCGGTCGCCTCCTAAAGAGTAACGGAGGCGTTCAAAGGTTCGCTCAGCTTGAACGGAAATCAAGCAA